>NZ_DALZQO010000023.1:0-33106 GCF_032017025.1 Hydrogenoanaerobacterium sp. | reverse complement strand
ACATTTTGTCGCCGACAGCAGCCCCTTTCGGTTTATTGCAGCAATCTTCATTCGTATCCACTTGTTTAGTTCTAAACCCGCAAACCTTCAAATGAAGTAACAGAACTATTAAGTGAAAACAGTTTTACACTATAAGTTTGTTAGCTGTAGCTAAATAAAAAATAAGACACTTGGTACACCGTGCACCAAGTGTCTTATTTTTTTAAAGTTACTCCTTCAAGTAAAAGTATCTGCGAGCATCAGGCGGATAACCATGAATCAGCTGTCGCAACAGTGTTTTAACGATGGCATCATTGCTGAAACAACTGCAAGCAACAGGGTGAGCACTCCTAAAATAAAGAACCATTTTTCTACACCAATTACTTCGGCAAAAGTGCCGGACAGCACAAGACCCAGCGGCATTGCTACCATACTGATACTGGATGATAACGACAGCACTCTTCCCAAGTATTCTTCTTTAATTTTCATCTGTAAAATTGAAGTTTCAACACCCGTATAGAACGGAACAGAAATGCCCATTAAAGCAGAGAGAAAAACAAAAACCGCCAATCCAGTGGGCGGCAGTAGCCCGGTTAGCATTACACCGGCACCGTACAAGGCTATTGACCCTGAGATAGCCTTCGCTTTATTAATTTTGCCTCCAAACATGCCCAGCAATAAAGAGCCCAGCAGCATACCAACCGAAAAGACCACTTCTACTAGGCTCGACTGAGCAAAAGTTCCACCAAAATACGTCATTGTAATCAGTGGATAGAGCGTACCGATTGGAAAATAAATCACAGCATATAAAGCACTAATTGCCAAAAGTGAGGTCAAGCCTTTTTCTTGTTTGAGGATAGAAAGACCAGCTTTTACCTCTTTTATCACATGAGGTGCTGTACTATGGCTTTGTCGCGGCAAATTGGGAATTGCTACAATGCATAGCATCAATACTGCAAACAACGCGCCGCCTACATCAAGCAAAACAATGATATTTAAATCCCACAAGCCAAACAAAACCGCTGCGATTGCAGGACTTGCCACCATGGAAACCGATTCAAAGCTTTGCGAATATCCGGCATACTTGGTTAGTTGATCTTTCGGCACAATCAGTGGCGTAACAGCCTGCAGTGAAGGATAATGAAAAGCCGTACCAATAGAACGGATGAACAGCACTGCCATAATCATCCAGATTGGAAGATCTCTCCAAAAGCCTACCACTACCAAAACAAGGCTTGCTGCTGCAATCAGCAGGTCGGACACGATCATGATTGTCTTCCGGTTGTAACGGTCAATGTATACCCCTATAAATGTCCCGAGTATCGCTTGTGGAAGAAAGCCTATCAAAGTAGCAAACGAAAGAATTGCTGCCGAGCCTGTTTTCTCAGTCAAATACCATACAAGTGCCATCTGTAAAACAGAGCTGGTTAAAATAGATACCGCCTGCCCCGACCATAGCAGAATAAATTTTGTTTTCCAGTTTTGCGATTTCAGCACAGCAGCTTCCCCCCTTGTAAAACAGAAGGGATGCGCTGACCAAGTGATGCTCTTACCCCTGCAATCCAACTTCCCAAAAGCTGGACATTCAATGCTTTTACTTCCTTCATTTTTGTCTCCTCGTCGTTCCTCTTTGTTACCTTCATTTATTGTAGCCCTCATAATTTGTTTGATAGCATTGAATATTTACAAGTCATTCCTTGCAGATATCCAACCAACTCTATCTCCTCATTCTTAAAAGAGCCACTCAATCCGTAATATGTCGTTGTGCTGAATTATCTTTAGTCTTTGTTAATACATACAGCTTTATTTCATATGCAAGTGCTTTAAAACGTTGATGGGCGTTCCGCTCCCATGCCCTTTTTACAAACATATACGCATGGAAATTGCCGCGATGTGTTATGGCATTGGAACTGTTATCGAGATGGCTGACCTTGCCTTAATATCTATTTCAAAAATAATGGCACCGAAAAACCACATCAGCAGTTTATCAGTGCCATTATTTTGGTTGGGCTGGCTGGATTCGAACCAGCGGGATGACGGAGTCAAAGTCCGTTGCCTTACCGCTTGGCTACAGCCCAGTATTTGAATACAGATGAGCAATACCCAGTGCATCGCTCATCTGTACTCTTTGGTTATGGGGTGGGTAATCGGATTCGAACCGACGGTCTTCAGTGCCACAAACTGACGCGTTAACCGACTACGCTATACCCACCATATTGGCGCGCCAGAAGGGACTCGAACCCCTGGCCTACTGCTTAGAAGGCAGTTGCTCTATCCGGCTGAGCTACTGGCGCCTATGGATAAATGGAGCGGGTGATGGGAATCGAACCCACGCGACCAGCTTGGAAGGCTGGAATTCTACCATTGAACTACACCCGCATCTGCTTTTCAGCGACGGATTTTATTTTACCAAATAAAATGAGATTTGTCAAGAGGAAACTTTATAGTTGATGAAAATTATGGGGACATGGCATTCCATGCCCCCATATCACATGCTTATAGCGTTAACAATTTCATTTCGCCGTCCTGCGTGGTAACCTGTATGCCAGCAGGCGGTGCGTTCAGGCACTCCACAAGCAGACTGCAGATTTTATCCTCTACATTTTTGCGAATCACTCTGCGCAGGTCTCTTGCGCCGCTCTTCTTGCCGTAAGCCTTTTCGGCAATCCACGCAAGCACGCTGTCATCATAAATAAATTTAATCCCCTTTTCTGCCAGCGGCTCTGTGAGTTCATCCAGCATCAGAGCTGCAATCTTCTGGAAATCGTTCTGATCCAGTGGGCGGAACACCACAATCTCATCCACACGGCCGAGGAATTCGGGGCGTAAGAATTCAGAAAGCGACTTGTAGGCGCGCTCTTTCGCAACCTCTCCGGGGCGCTTTTCAAAGCCCATAATCCCCTCACGGCGCTCGCTGCCCGCGTTTGAGGTCATGATAATGACGGTGTTCTCAAACGAGACGGTTCTGCCGTGAGCATCGGTAATTCTGCCCTCGTCAAGAATTTGCAGCAGGATATTCATAACATCGGGGTGCGCTTTTTCAATCTCATCAAACAGCACTACCGAGTATGGCTTGCGGCGCACCTTTTCGGTGAGCTGCCCTGCCTCGTCGTAACCGACGTAACCCGGCGGTGACCCCACGATACGCGACACGGAGTGCTTCTCCATAAACTCCGACATATCCAAGCGAATCAGCGGGTCTGCCGCATCGAACAGCTCCTGAGAGAGCACCTTGACCAGCTCAGTTTTACCTACACCGGTGGGCCCCACAAAGATAAACGACGCGGGGCGGCGCTTTGCGGTAACCTGTACGCGCGAGCGGCGCACTGCGGCTGAAACAAGCTCAACTGCCTCATCCTGCCCGATAATTTTTTTCTTGAGAATCGGCTCGAGCCGCGCCACCTTGGTGAGCTCGGTCTCTTCAATCTTACTGGCGGGGATGCCCGTCCAAAGCTCGATCACGTGCGCCAAATCCTCGTGAGTTACCGCAGCGTCCAACGCTGCAGGCTCCAGCTCTTTCATTCTATCGTCAATGCGAATCAGCTCAGCTTTAATCTGCGCCAGCTTCTCATAGTCAACCTCGGTATTTTGCTCGGTCTGGGTCTCTTCTTCCTTGATTTTCGCATATTTCAGGTTCAGAGTATCGAATTCGGCAAGTTCCTTGTTGCGCAAAGAGGCACAGGAACAGCCCTCATCCAGAAGGTCGATTGCTTTATCGGGTAGAAAACGGTCGGTAATGTAACGCTCGCTCATCACCACAGCGCTGCGGACAATTTCATCCGACACTTTGACATGGTGGTAACGCTCGTAATAGCCTTTGATGCCCGTGAGTACTGCAATGGTATCGGCAATAGACGGCTCGTTGACTGTAACCGGTTGAAAACGACGTTCCAGTGCTGCGTCTTTTTCAATGTATTTGCGGTACTCCTCAAAGGTAGTGGCACCAATCACCTGAATTTCGCCTCTGGAAAGCGCAGGCTTTAGAATGTTCGCGGCATTCATACTGCCCTCGGAATCGCCCACCCCCACAAGGTTGTGCACCTCATCGATAAACAGAATGATATTGCCCGCTTCACGAACCTCTTCGACAAGCCCTTTCATACGGCTCTCAAACTGCCCACGGAACTGCGTGCCGGCAACCAGGCCGGTGAGGTCAAGCAGGTGCAGCTCTTTACCGAGCATTTTTGGGGGGACATCGCCATTCACAATACGCTGTGCAATGCCCTCAGCAATTGCAGTTTTACCCACACCCGGCTCGCCGATGAGGCAGGCGTTGTTCTTGGTGCGGCGGTTAAGAATTTGGATGACGCGGTAAATCTCATTATCTCTTCCGACAATCAAATCCACCTTTCCGTCCGCAGCCTTTTGGGTAAGATTTTCGGTATATTGGTCAAGATATTTACGCTTTTTCTCTTTTTCCTTTTTCTCTTTTTTACCACGCTCACGGGGCGGAGCATCGTCCTGTGGATCCGGGTTGTTTGCCGGCTGCCCGCCGAACAAATTTTGTAAAAACGGGAATGGCTGTGCGCCGCCCATCTCAAAGTTTTCATCACCGTCGGGGTTCATCATTTCCATCAGCTGGTCATCCATCTGCGCCATATCGTCCTCAGAAAGGCCCATCTTCTCCACCAGGTCGTTGATGGGCTTAATACCAAGTTCCTTTGCACATTGCAGGCAAAGCCCCTCATTTATGGTTTTGTCGCCCTCCATACGGGTCATGTAGACGACTGCAACCCTTTTTTTGCATCTGGTACACATCATATTATTCATAAAAGTACTACACACCTCATTAATCTCTTAGTGCTTGAGTATTATTCTGTATCAAAATGTCATTGCAACATTTCCATTCTAGTATACTGTGTTGTTATGAACGCATTATGACAAAAATTTTGTATATTTATCAATATATACTTTTTTCGTAAGATTTGTACTACTCTTTCTTTTTATTTAATTTTATAAATACCGGAATGTACATTAAAAATGCAAACAGCATAAACATCGCCATTACCACAAGCAGGCCAAATACCAGCTGTGTTTTGAGGTTGGGGAACCCGATGATCATCAGCATCACCACATAGAACACCACTGTATAAAGCTTACCAAACCATTTTGAGCCATCCAGCCTTTTATCGCGGCGATAAAGCTTCAGCCCCGCCGCCAGCATAATCAACTCTTTTATAATAAACAGTGCCAGAATCACCCAGAACTCGGGGTAGCGAACCCCCAGCAGAATGCATACCGCAGCCTGTGTCAGCTTATCTGCAAGCGGATCAAGAATTTTGCCAAGCTGTGTAATCATATTAAACTTGCGCGCAATAACACCATCCAGAAAATCAGTAATACCGGAGATAAGCAAGATCAGTGCTGCAATATAAAACCACGGCTGCTCATTCGCATTCAGATACACATACCCAAAAACCGGTATCAGCGCAATTCGAAAAACAGATAACATATTGGGAATATTCATACTCCTTGTACTCCTTCGCATATCAAAAAATACACAGCTGTAAGCCGACGGTAATTAGAAATTACCGAAATGATTTAAAAGCTCGAAGGGATTAAGCCGCAAAAACAACCGATAGGTATAGGTTTGCTCGAGCAGACCCCTGTTTAAGAAATGGAGGGAATCGTTGGTAAGCGTTAAGACAAGCTGCAAAATTACAATAATTACATATAAACTGACCACGCCGGTAAAAAGCCCCATGATACCGCCGAGAATAGAATTGAGCGGCCCAATGAGCGGAACACGGTTTACACTGTAGAAAAAGCGCGTCAAGCTGCGCACAACTACCATTAGTACCGAGAAGAATACGATAAACAAAACCATGGTAAGCATGCCGATGATTGCAGGGGCAAACACCTTGTCTACCACCAGCTCAGCGGTATTCGAGCTGTACTCGCTGAGTAGCTGTGAAAGCTCACTGGCGTTGTAACCGCCAATGTTCAGCATTCCGCCGATATACGCGGGCAGTGCTGCCAGCAGGCTCGCCGCGGTTTCGGCAAACTCCATACCCCCAGGCAGTTCGTCAAGAACACCGTGCACGCGTTCCACCAGCCCTGAGCGAAAAAAAGTATCAAACAAAGCGGGGGCCACCATTTTGGAAAGTGCCCATGCGGCTGTAAGCGCCGCTACATACCCGATAAAACTTACCACAGTAGCGGCAAAGCCGCGGCGTGATGAAACATAAATATAGTAAAGCAGTAAAATTACCGCTAGTATGTCGTAGAGATATGGCAGAAATTCGATCATTCCACTTTCCTTTCCCGCTGATCATGTGTTCTTTTAATAGAACGATTCTAACCCCAACAATATAACACAGTTTCAGTGTAAATTCAAATTTTCTAATTAAGCGTAACCTTTTCAATTGTATCGGGGGTAATAATGTAGGCGCTGGCATCAACCGTTTCCATAGCAAGCGGCTCAAACGAAAGCGCTTCGCTCTTTACAGCCTTACCCGACAGGTCAAAGCTTTGCAGTTGGCCATCCACCACAATGCTTACACGGCTGTCGCCGAGGTTCATCAGCTCGGTGTGGGATGATATCTGCTGTCCCCAAGCCTTAATGCCATCTGCACCCAAAACAACAAGGTCGCTGGTTTTATCTTCGCGGTAATCGCCAAACATCAATGCGGTGTAGCCGGCACTATTGTGGTCAAAGCTCATCAGAGTCTCGTGCTGATAGTGATATTCCTGCGTAATCGCACCGCTTGTGGATAGCTGAACCGCTCTGCGGTCGGTGATAACATTCACCCCATGCGAAGTGCTGTCGATCGAATGGATGAGCTCTCCCACAAATTCCTGCGAACCGGTTTTATCTTTCTGGTTAAAACGGAACAAATGCACCGACGAAAGCAAGTCACCCTCGCGGGCGCTTACGGCGGCTGCGGCAATGCCCTTGCCATCGTGCGAAAAGTTGAGCGCGGTAATGTAATTGTCGGCAGAAAGCCATGTGAATTTTGCAGGCTCGCTAAGCTGGTTGTCGTACACCGTCATCTGCGCCACGTAGCGCTGTGCCGAGGTTGCCACTGCCACCTCGCCACGTTTTGAAATATCCCCCGCGTAGATGGGATATTCAAACTCTTTTTGGCTGACGGTACGTGCCAACGTCTCAACCCGCAGCTTTTTTCCGCCGCGGTCGTAAATAAGAATGCGCCCTCCGCCAATTTTTACGACAGGGTTGGAGTATTTATGTTGGATGCTGCGAACCCCTTTGCCGTTCGCGTTGTATATGTACAGGTTGGAGTCGGTAAGCACCGCAAGGTTGCTACCAATATGATAGGTGCCCCGCACCTGCTCCCCCGGAAAATCCAGCGGATAGCCGTCACCCGAGCCCCAACCCGCGATCATATCCTGCACATAATCGGTAATACCGATGGTGTTGACCTCATCCTTTAGGGCATACAACCCTATTCCAACGCAGGTAAGCAAAACCAGCAGCAGAATACGCCCCAGCAAAACTTTTCTGCGCCGCTTTTTTCGTATTTTATCGATATCTGTAAGCTCTGTCATACTTAACCTCCGCTGACTCATTCGTAAAATACTTCATCCAGATACAGCCCGCATGCCGACATGGTTTTACACTCCACCCTGCGTACACCCTGTTCCATAATACGCGGAATATCCTGTAAATTCAGTCGATTTTCGCTTACGGCAATTACTGTACCTACCAAAATACGCACCATATTATAAAGAAACCCGTCGCCCTCCACATAGAACTCGACGAGGTCGCCGCTTCTGCAAATGCCGCAGGCTGTGATGGTGCGCACCGTATTCTCCTGCGTGTTCTTGCCGCCGCAAAACGCCGCGAAATCGTGCGTACCCACAAACAGGTTGCATACAGCCTGCGCCTGTACAACATCAATGGTGCGAAAATAGTGGTACGCAAGTCCTTGCAAAAACGGGTTTTTTGCATCGCTGTTCCATATTTTATACACATAGCGTTTGCCCTTGCAGCAATAACGGGCGTGAAAATCCTCCGGTACGTCCTCGGCACAGCGCACAGCAATGTCATCGGGCAGCACGGCGTTCAGCGCCTTTTTTATGCTCCACAGGGGCATTTCGGTTTCGGCACGAAAATTAAGGCAGTACCTATTTGCATGCACACCCGCGTCGGTGCGCGAGCAGCCCTTTACGTCATACCGCTTGCCAAGCACGCGCTCAATCGCGTCTTGCACCGCTTCGCATATCGTAATTCCGTTGCTCTGCACCTGAAAGCCGTGGTAGTTGGTACCCAGATAACAAATGGTTAATTTAATGTTTCTCATAGCAAAATATTAATTGCAAACACGCCTGCAATGCACAGCGCAACAAACGCAGCGCATACAAAGTCCACCGCTTGCATTTTAAGCTGCTTCATTCTGGTTCTGCCGTCTCCACCGCGGTAGCAGCGGCACTCCATAGCGAGGGCAAGTTCATCTGCACGGCGAAATGCCGAGACAAACAGCGGAATCAGAATCGGAATGAGCGCTTTTGCACGCTGAATCAGCCCGCCGCTTTCCATATCTGCACCTCTTGCCTTTTGTGCACTCATAATTTTATCGGTTTCTTCGATCAAGGTCGGGATAAAGCGCAGCGCGATGGTCATCATCATGGCAAGCTCATGCACGGGGAATTTTAGCTTTTTCAAAGGGCTCATCAGGCGCTCAATACCATCGGTAAGCGCTATGGGCGAGGTGGTATAGGTGAGCAGCGAGGTGCCTGCGATAAGGCAGATGATGCGCACTGCCATTAAAATAGCGGTGTTTACGCCCTCGCGTGTGATGTTGAAGATCCACCATTTGAAGATGGATTCACCTTCGATGAAAAACATGTTCAAAACAGCGGTAAAGAGGATGATGGGTACCACGGGTTTTAAGCTTTTGAGTATCATCCTCGGGGGGATGCGCGAAACGCCATAAGCGATGACCAAAAATGCCACGCCCACAAACAGCCCCCAAATGTTGCTTGCCACAAACAGCAGCACCACATAGGCGAGCGTGAGCACAATTTTCATGCGCGGGTCGAGCCTGTGCAGCGCCGACTTGCCGGGAAAGTACTGCCCAATTGTAATATCCTTTAACATTTAGGCCTTCCCCCCTTTTGCCAGTGTTTGCAGCAGAATCTGCTTTGCCCGCTCCACGGTATAGACATTGTTGGGTACGGGGTAACCGTTGCCGGCAAGCCCCATAAAGATGCGGGAAATCTGCGGTACTGCAAGCCCCATGCGGCTTATCTCATCCGCATGCGCAAATACTTTTTCCACATCGTCGTATAAAAACACTTTCGCCTGGTTCATTACCAGCACTTTTTTGGTGTATTTTGCCACGTCCTCCATGCTGTGCGATACCAGCAGCACGGTGTTTTTCTCCTGCTCGTGGTACTCACGAATCTGCCCTAAAATCTGTTCGCGCCCCTTTGGGTCAAGCCCTGCTGTGGGCTCGTCTAAAATCAGCAGTTTGGGGCGCATTGCCAGAACGCCTGCAATGGCAACACGGCGTTTCTGCCCGCCCGAAAGCTCGAACGGGCTTTTTTCAAAATGGTGCTCTTTGAGCCCCACAAACGCAGCGGCTTCGCGCACACGCTTATCAATTTCGGTTTCGTCCAGCTTCATGTTCTTTGGGCCGAACGCAATATCTTTATAGACTGTTTCTTCAAACAGCTGGTATTCGGGGTACTGGAATACCAAACCCGCCTTAAAGCGTACCGCGCGAATATCCGCGCCCGTGCCCCAGATATCTTCACCGTCGATGTACACCTTGCCGGAGGTGGGTTTTACCAGGCCGTTGAAGTGCTGAATCAGCGTACTTTTGCCCGAGCCGGTATGCCCGATAACGCCGACAAACTCGCCCTCTTCAATTTCAAGGTTGATGTCCTCAATCGCCGTCTTTTGAAACGGCGTGCCCATTGAGTAAGTATAGGTCAAATGTTCCGTTTTAATGATGGACATGGTTTTCCTCCAGTAGCTTTTCTACAGCCTCGATGCATTCTTCCTCCGAGATGATATCCTGCGGGATGTTATAGCCCGCCTTTCGCAGTTCAAACACCAGCTCAGTTGCCTGCGGCACATCCAGCCCAACATCCTTCAGCACCTGCACATGGCTGAACACCTCTTTGGGTGTACCGTCCAGAATAATCTGCCCGTCATCTACCACCACAACGCGGTCGCACTTTGCAGCCTCGTCCATATAATGGGTGATGAGCACCACGGTGATACCATAGGTTTCACCCAGCATACGGATGGTCTTCATCACCTGCCGCCTGCCGTGAGGGTCGAGCATTGCGGTGGGCTCGTCGAGCACAATGCAGTCGGGGCGCATAGCGATAATGCCTGCAATGGCAATGCGCTGCTTTTGCCCGCCCGAAAGCTGATGCGGTGCGTGCTCGCGGTATTCGTACATATGTACCGCTTTCAGCGCGTCATCCACACGTTTACGAATCTCAGCCGGCGGAACCCCCAGATTTTCCAGCGCAAACGCTACGTCTTCCTCCACAATGGTGGCGACAATTTGATTGTCGGGGTTTTGGAACACCATGCCCACTCGCTGACGAATGTCGTAGATGCGCTCCTCGTCCTTAGTGTCGATGCCCTCGACAAGCACAGTGCCGCCCTGCGGCAGCAAAATGGCATTAAAATGTTTTGCCAGTGTACTTTTGCCCGAGCCGTTATGCCCGAGTACTGCCACAAAGCTGCCTTTTTCAATATCGATAGACACGTCCTTTAGTACGCTGCGCGTCTTCCCCTCGTCGTAGCTTTGGTAAGCAAATGTGATATGCTTTGCGCTGATAATTGGTTCCATAGTCATTTTCCTTACTTTTGTGGGATCAATGCTCCCCGTATGTGGGAAGTCATTGTCGGATTTATTTCAGTTTGTATTGTTCTTATTTCAGTTGGTTCGGGTGTTTTTACAACTGAATGTCCATTTGAGCTGTTCAAACAGTACTAGTCCGCCGTCTGCCAAATTGCGGTAGAGCCGCAAGGCAATGCATAGCCGCTTTCGCGCACCGGCAGCCCGATTTCGGAGGACGAAACTTCGCCCTTATGCTTTTTGCCCACGGTAACACCCAGCAGATATTCCATTACCGATGCAGGCAGACCTGTGGTGTAGGAGTTGAGCACGAAGAACAGCGGGTTGTCCGACAGCACTTGCGAACATACATCCACAAGGCTGTACACCTGTTCTTCCAGCTTCCAAACCTCGCCGCCGGGGCCTCTGCCGTAAGACGGCGGGTCCATAATCACCGCATCGTAGGTGTTGCCGCGGCGAATTTCACGCTCCACAAATTTCTGGCAATCATCCACAATCCAGCGAATCGGTTTGCCCTCAAGCCCCGAAAGCTTTGCGTTCTCACGCGCCCAGTTCACCATACCCTTGGATGCATCGACATGGCACACCTGCGCACCCGCCGCCGCACATGCAAGGGTTGCACCGCCGGTGTAGGCAAACAGGTTCAGCACCTTAATGGGTCTGCCTGCTTTTTGAATCTTGTCCATAAAGAAATCCCAGTTTACTGCCTGCTCGGGGAACAGCCCTGTGTGCTTAAAACCGGTGGGGCTTACCTGAAAGGTGAGGTTTTTGTAGCGAATGTTCCACTGTTTTTTCTTCATGCTGTATTCTTCCCACGTACCCCCGCCCGAGGACGAGCGGAGATAACGCGCGTTGGCTTTGTTCCAGTCGGGGCAGGTTTTAGGGGTATCCCAAATGATCTGGGGGTCGGGGCGGATGAGCAGTACATCGCCCCAGCGCTCCAGTTTTTCTCCGCCGGAGGTGTCGATAATTTCGTAATCTTTCCAGTTTCCGGCTATTCTCATAGTGTCTCCTCTATCTGTTTTGCAATGGAGTTTGCAATCTCATTGATCTGCGCTATGTCTGCACCCTCTACCATAACACGGATGAGCGGCTCGGTACCGGACGGGCGGACCAGTATTCTGCCATTGCCCTCAAGCTCTTTTGTATAAGTGTCAATGCTGTCCCAAACAGGCTTTGCATCGGGCAGCTTTTCTTTTTGTTCTTTTCCCGCATGTACGTTGACCGAAACCTGCGGGTATTTCGTCATAATATTTTTCAGCTCAGAGAGCGGCTTGCCGGTACGTGAGATGACATCCAGCAGTTGTAAGCCCGAAAGCTGACCATCTCCGGTTGTCATATGCTCTAAAAAGATGATATGCCCGCTCTGCTCACCGCCGATTTGATAGCCTTCTTCCAGCATCTTTTCGAGCACATAGCGGTCGCCCACCTTGGTGGCATGCACGGTAATGCCGTTTGCCTCGCCAAAACGGAAGAAACCGAGGTTGGACATCACGGTGCCAACCATCGAATCGCCTTTGAGTGTACCGCAGTCTTTCATCTGCTTTGCAAAAATAGAGATCATAATATCTCCATCAATCACAGTGCCTTCGCTATCCACTGCAAGGCAACGGTCGGCGTCGCCGTCAAATGCCAAGCCCACATCGAAATGGTTGGCTTTTACATATTGCGCAAGACGCTCTACATGCATCGAGCCGCAATCCAAATTCACGTTGACGCCGTTGGGGTTGGCATTGAGAATCGTAAGCTGCACCCCCATATCGGCAAAGATGCTTGCTGCGGTACGGCTTGCACTGCCGTTGGAGCAATCGAGTACCACTTTGAGGTTGCTCAAACGGCCGGAAACAGTGTTTTTGATGTGCTGCACATAAAGGCTGACCTTGTAGCGGTCATCGGTTACTCTGCCAATTTCATCGGCAGCAGCGTATTCAATTTCCTCCGCCTGATCGAGAACAATCGCTTCGATCTCTTCTTCATCTGCGTCCGAAAGTTTGAAACCCTGTGCGTTGAAGATTTTGATGCCGTTGAACTCAAAAGGATTATGGCTTGCGGTGAGCATAATGCCCGCGTCTGCGCCCAGCTCCTTTACCAAATATGCCACTGCAGGGGTAGGCACTACTCCCAGCAAAATAACATCTGCGCCCACAGCGGTTAAACCCGCAGCCATCGCACTTTCCAGCATATCACCTGAAATTCGGGTATCCTTCCCCACCACAAAGGTGGGTTTACCGCCCTTTTCACGCTTTAAAATCATGCCCGCCGCTTTGGCGATATCCATTGCAAGCTGTACGTTTAAATCTTGGTTGGCTACGCCACGCGCACCGTCAGTTCCAAAAAGTCTCCCCATTCATAACCTCCGTTCTGCCGGATACCGGCAGATTATTCATTGTAACAGTATCTTATATCTCTTCGATTCCCAGCTGTTCAAACTCAGCCGGTTTGTTCGGGCTTTGGTTCATATGCTGGTAGCCCGGCAATGTGACGCAGCGCCCGCGCGGTGTGCGGGTGAGAAAACCAAGCTGCATTAAGTACGGCTCATATACATCCTCTATGGTTATGCTTTCCTCGCCAATCGCAGCGGCCAGAGTATCCAGCCCAACGGGGCCTCCTGCATAGTTTTTAATCATTGTTTCAAGAATGATACGGTCGATGTTGTCGAGCCCCAGTTCGTCGATTTCAAGCCTGCCCAGTGCCTCGGCGGCAATCTGCGCATGGATGGCCCCGTCGCCCAGCACCTGTGCAAAATCGCGCACGCGCTTGAGCAAACGGTTTGCAATACGCGGCGTACCGCGGCTGCGCTTGGCAAGCTCGCGTGCACCGTCCTCGTCGCAATCTATTCCTAGAATGCCCGCACTGCGCTTTACAATGCACCCCAGCTGCTCCGGTGTGTACATCTCAAGGCGCAGGATGACACCGAAGCGGTCGCGCAGCGGGCCTGTTAGCTGCCCCGCACGCGTGGTAGCACCAACGAGCGTAAAATGCGGCAGGTCAATACGGATGCTGCGCGCACTCGGCCCTTTGCCGATGATGATATCGAGCGCGTTATCCTCCATCGCGGGGTAAAGAACTTCCTCCACCGCTCGCGACAGACGGTGTATCTCATCTATAAACAGTATATCATTTTCGCTCAAATTGGTGAGAAGCGCTGCAAGATCGCCCGGTTTTTCGATTGCAGGCCCAGAAGTAATGCGAATATTCACATTCATCTCGTTGGCGATAATGCCCGCGAGCGTGGTTTTTCCAAGCCCCGGAGGACCATAGAGCAAAACGTGGTCAAGCGACTCGTTTCGCCCCTTCGCCGCCTCGATGTACACCGAGAGGTTCTGCTTGGCCTTCTCCTGCCCAATATACTCGGAAAGAGTTTTTGGGCGCAGCGAATTCTCCGCGTCAAAATCTTCCCCCGCGTATTCCGGTGTGATGATTCGGTTTTCAAAATCCATCTCGTAGCTATCCATGGTTCCTCCTGCGGCTCAGAGCCGCTTTCGTGCCGCTCCGCCGTTTCTATTATTCTATGCTGTTTTCTTCGCACGGCTTGGCAGCCGGCTTCGCCTTTTCTTTTGTTGGTTTAGGGGTTGGTACTCCATCACCAGACGTACACCCAGACCTGCCCGGCTTGGCCGCGGGCTTTACCCGCCCCGCCCGTTTGCAGTAGGGCGGGTGTTTTTTGTGCAGCCTGTGGTGCTCGAGGCACTCGGCACATTTGCCAAAGCGCGGACAGCTCTTAATCTTGCAGTTGCAAGCCTCTTTGCCGTTTTCTAACATAAGCTCCTCCTGTTTTTTGGTTTGGAATTCTGTCAGTTGTACAGCGCGTTCTGTCGTGCTTTGCACCTATGCAATGGGTGCAACACTCTTTATAGTAACATAACGGTAGGTGCCGTCATCGTTTTTTGCTAAGGTATACTCAAGGGTATCTTCTAATACAAGCTGCAGAGGATCGGAATAAAGCTCGATGTAGAGGACTTTGTTCTCCTCGGTTTCATCGATGCGCACCACACGGTCGTTGGTGTGATTTCCACCTCTGCCCCACATAAAGTAGCGCTGCTGTTGTTGGTCGAAAAAGCGAGAATCGGTGCGGACAAAACTTTCAGCTCCGTAATACTTCCTCGCGGCTTGGTCAAGCTGTGCCTGAGTCATTCCGTCGGGGTTCTCACTGCTGCCTAATGCAACCAGATACTCCACATCCAAATCGTCGGTCAGCTCATCGGGGGAACTGAAGGGCTTACTCATAAAACCAAAGTTCCGCGCCTGCATCACCTGTTCGGCCGCCTTGTCGGCATAAAGCAGCTCGTCGGCAATGTATTTTTCGGCAGGGGTAATCGACAGAATCATGGGAACAGGGTCATACCCGCTGCTGCCCACCCGCATAATATACCGGTGGCTGCCGGTTTTCAGTAAGGTTGTTCCTGTATCCTGAACATTCATTGTCAGCTCAAAGATACCGTTGATACCCTCCGATTGTAGTGCGGTATCTGTAATATCACTCAGCTTGACCGCCTTCCAGTATTCGCAGCGGCCTTGGGGCGATTCATAGCGCTTTGCAAGCAGTTCCATTTCATCGGTATCCCCTGCTTTCATCGCGGTGATAAAGCGCTCGACCGCTTCTAGTGCTGTTTGAGGAAAGTCGCCCTGCCCATAGAAAGGCTCGGGCGGAGCCTGCTCGGGCTCGCTTGATGCGCTGCTTGCAGAATCGGAAGCAGAAAGCTCAGACGATGTTTCAGCAGGCGGCTGATTTTGAGCCATGCCGCAGCCTGCAGTGCCAAGCAGCAGAACCAAAACCAATAATCCCATTGCTTTTTTCATTGTGTTGTCCTCCTTCACTCGTATGCTTCCCTTGTTACCAATAAGGTTATACTCCGCCCGCCGCGCTATTTGTAAGATGACAGCGCTTTTAGCCCGCCCTTGATCAATTCCTCCACCGACAGGGTGCTGTCGAGCTTGGAAATTGCCACCGCGGCGTCGCTGCGCGAGTAACCAAGTGCCACCAGCGCACCGATTGCCTCAGCTAGGCCGCCTGTGCCAATATCTGCTGCTGCGCTGCTTTCGGCAACCCCTAAGGTAAGGTCGTCGCTCGACACCTTATCTTTGAGCTCCAGTACAATGCGCTGTGCAATTTTATTGCCAACACCGGGCGCACGGGTAAGCGCTTTATAGTCGCCCGCTGCAATGCAAAGCGCCAGCTTTTCGGGGGTGAGGTCAGAAAGAAGCGCCAGCGCAACCTTCGGCCCCACACCCGAAACTGTAATCACCATTTTAAAGAAATTAAGCTCCATGCTGCTGGCAAAGCCAAACAGATCGAGCGCATTATCGGTAATATGAAGATAGGTATAGAGCAGCACTTCTGCCCCTTGCTTTGGCAGGCTTGCCAAAGTGGTTGCGGTTGTTTTGCAGCCGTAACCCACACCGCCGCACTCCACCACAGCAATGTTGGGGGCGGTATGTACAAGCTTACCGCGCAAACTGTAAATCATAGGATTATCCTCCCTTATTTCAGCCGGCTCATCAAGGAGCCGGAACAGTGTCCGTGGCAGATTGCCATTGCCAGCGCATCTGCGGTATCATCAGGTTTTGGAACAGACTCCAGCTTTAAAATAGATTTGGTCATCTCCTGCACCTGTGCTTTAATAGCTTTGCCATAACCCACCACGCTCTGCTTTACCTGCATGGGGGTGTATTCATAAATCGCCACATTGTTTTGCCGCGCCGCCAGCAAAATAACGCCGCGCGCCTGTGCCACATCGATACCGGTGGTTTTATTGTTGGTAAAGAATAGCTTTTCAATCGACATTGCGTCCGGCTTGTATTTTTGTATAATGCGTACCATATCGTTATAGATAATTTCGAGACGGCGTTCAAACAGCATTCCTGCCGGGGTAGTAATTGCTCCGTAAGCGCGGGTGGTAAACCGATTGTCGGTATAATCTAGAACACCGTAGCCTACAATTGCATAGCCCGGGTCTATTCCTATGATAATCATTTCTTCTCTCCATTAAACGTCTTTCAGGCAACAAGCCAGCAGAAAGCACAAAGGCTGAACATCTGTTTTATTATATCATAAGAGGTGGTGCCAAACAACATTGTATCTCGATTATTCGCCGTCACATTTGGGCAAAATGCTTTATTATTCAAGTTGTTTTTAGTAGTACTGGTTGGATACAAGAAACGCATGTAAACATTTTAAAAAATTTTTATGTCTTAAACTTGCTTTTCATGTAAACATATTGTATAATCAATAAGTCGCTTCAAGTAAGGCTTGTCCGCGGCACAATTTAATATAGGGACGATTAGCTCAGCTGGTAGAGCTTCCGCTTGACGTGCGGAAGGTCGGGGATTCGAGTTCCTCATCGTCCACCAGGGGTGCTGTCCTTGCAATAGCGGGGGCGGTACTATTTTTTTGTTTTATTCATGCGGTTTGTAGGCACTTGGTGCTTGCAAGCCGTTTTTTTGTTTCATTCTTGCTCTGCTGCAAAAGCAACGTTAAAAAGCTAGTATGACACTTGTACCAAGTTAAAACAAAAATAGCGGAGCCTAAAGCCCCGCTACCCAATCCTCAACCACATCGGTGAAATGCATTTTGCTAAGCGTATGAGTATTGCACAGATACAAAAGCCGTTCCACATTCTCGCAGCGGGTGGATATATCTCCGATATAATATCCATCTGTTGCAATACCATAACTCACATAATTACTACTGTTTTCGTCTGCCAAATTTTCGCTCACTAACCAATACACTGCATCTGCACCTCACTTAAAAATGATATACTTTAATCATACTGCAAACAAAGCATAGAAGTAAATTCATGGGGATTAGAACTTTTGAGCATGTTTTTGTGAGTAATTGCTACAAAAGCCGATAAAAAGCAATAAGCGGGTATAAAAATCTGCTTTCTTGGTTCTGTGCAGCAGGTATAGCCTGTTATGTAATTTTCTAAAATACAGTCTATGGTAAAATAAGAGAGCAGTAGCCCCCTTAAAAAACACTGTGTAAAAACTAACCATACTGCTGCCTATTCCTATTGATATACCCGTATTTATTTGTGCCACTAAATTGCTATTAAAATATTTTCTGCCGCCTGTTCGTGGCATAATACATTTAAAGGAGGTGATTTTATGCTGAAATCGGATAAGGAGCTGGCGGTTGAATTTGCATGTGCTTATGTATCGGCTTGGTTTTCCAAAACAAACATAGAACACCCTATCAACGGCCCCATGATAAAAAATATTATAACCGATTCTTTCAATGCAATTCATGCCCTGTCGGACGATACGCCCCCCGGCAGCAAGTAGCATTTTACCGAATTGTAGCGTCGTATATGCTGGTTTTTTTCAATTTACCCTGCCCGCATCTATTCAACCGTACCAATATGCTTAACCCTGTCTATCGGGTTGACTCCATCATTCGGCAGAAGTATCTGCATAAGGTACTATACTTTTTGGTTCACAACCTGCCTTTGCCGCATATATTGTCATTGGGATGATCTCCCGATGAATAGGAAAGATAGATAAGATAATTTGTTTAATATAAAGGATGCGGAATACTTGCTGTTGTTGCAAGCTTGCTTCTAGGCGCTGCTGTTGCAGTTTTATTTTTCTTTAACTCTACTCCATTTATTACGGATATCCTCCCCATTCCCTTTTGGGCTGCTGTAATAACCCTTTTGGTGTTATTTGTAATCCTGCTGTTTGCACGTCCCATGTCTCCTTGTGAGCTAAAATGTACGTGTAAATTCAGCTATTGCCTGCTCGGTGCTGCAATAGGCACCTTGTCGCCGCAGTTTCTGCATTGGCAATTAACCTGAATTCCATTTCTATTTTGGTGACAGTATTGATTGGGCTGGAGCGTACCTTTTTTACCTGTTGCTCACCACCGCTCTTTGTTTGATCTGCTGTCAGCTCAAGGAGTTGTGCTGCAGGCACGAACCTCTGTCAATAAAGCAGCGGACGAAGCTTTCTTCGTCCGCTGCTCTTGCTTTGCCTATTGCAGTGAAATTTCACCAACATAGTTGGTTGCAAACACACGCCGCACCTCGGCAGGGTCGCTGTTTTTGCCCAATGCCCACATCAGCTTGGTGACAGCGGCTTCGGTCGTCATATCATAGCCTTGCACCACGCCCTGATCCAGCACCTTCTGCCCCGCCTGATAGATCGAAAAATCGCTGCCCTCATACAGGCACTGGCTGCATACCACCACCGTAATATTACTTTGCACAATTTTTTGCAGTTTTGCGATCAAATCGCGGCGGATAAAGTGCAGCCCGCCCGCTCCAAATGCCTCTATGACGATACCCTTATAGTTCATTTGCAGCAGCATATCAAATATTTCGGGGTTCAGCCCAGGGGTAAGCTTGATGAGAAACACATCGCTGCACAAATTATCCTCAAGGCAAAATTCACCCTGTGGCTTGGTGGGAGTATACAGCATCTGCAGGCCCTGAGAATTGATTACCGCGGCACATGCACTGTTGACGCTTTCAAACGCGTCAAAGCCTGTGGTGCGCACCTTTACGGCACGCGCACCAAAAATTACTTTGCGGTCAAACACCACAAACACACCCGGCGCACCCGAGGCCGCCATAGCAAACGCGCCGCGAAGATTTTCAAATCCATCTGAAAGTGGGTGGCGTATGGGCAGCTGCGACCCGGTAAGCACCACAGGAATGGGAATATTGCGCAACATAAACGACAGCACCGATGAGGTATATGCCATCGTGTCGGTGCCATGTGTCAGAACAATTCCGTCGTAAAAACGGTAACGCTGCGCAATACAGCCTGCAATCTGTTGCCACTCCTCGGGCTGGATATTGGAGCTATCCAGATGAAACAAATCGTAGGTTTCCACCGTATAATTCTCCGTGATGCTCGTGAGCAGCGGAAGCAGCTCGCCGCTGCTGAGTGACGGGGCAAGCCCCTCCTCGGTGGGTTCACTGGCGATGGTGCCGCCCGTTGTAATCAGTAAAATTTTCTTCATTCTGCCTCCGTATTATCATGCGTTTTAGCGGCTGAGATACGCCGCGCGCCCATTTTTATAAAGGTTGTTGCCTTCGCTGTCGATGATCACCACGACCGGCAGGTTCTCCACTTCAAGGCGGCGAATCGCCTCCGCGCCAAGATCTTCATAAGCGATGATCTCTGCTTTTTTTACACATTTTGCAAGCAGCGCACCCGCCCCACCAATGGCACCGAAATACACCGCACCGTTTTGCTTCATTGCTTCAATTACGTCGTCACCGCGTTTGCCCTTGCCGATCATACCCGTCTGTCCGAGGCTAATCAGCATGGGAGCGTAGGCATCCATGCGGTAGCTTGTGGTGGGGCCGGCCGAACCAATTACCTGCCCCTCACGCGCAGGGGTGGGGCCCACATAGTAGATGATCGCATTCTCAATCGTAAACGGAAGCGGCTTGCCCTGCTCAGCAAGTTCTACAAGGCGTTTGTGGGCGGCATCTCGTGCGGTGTAGATAACCCCTGTGATGTATACACTGTCTCCACAGTGAAGATCCTTGAGCTTATCCCTTGTAAGGGGGGTATTTATGTATTTTTCCATGCCTAGATCACCTCCGTTTTGTGGCGGGTAACATGGCAGTTGATGTTGACCGCACACGGCAGGCCCGCAATGTGGGTAGGCATAGTCTCAATGTTTACCGCAAGCGCAGTGGTTTTACCGCCAAAGCCTTGCGGGCCAATGCCCTTACGGTTAATCTGCTCGAGCATTTCCGCCTCAAGCTGCGCATAGAACGGATTGCTGCTGCGCTGTGTCAGCGGGCGCAGCAAAGCGGTTTTGGCAAGCAGCGCAGCTTTGTCGAACGTGCCGCCGATACCTACACCAACAACGATGGGCGGGCACGGGTTGGGGCCTGCGTCCTCCACCACTTTCAGAATAAATTCCTTGACGCCGTCCAAGTCATCCGAGGGCTTAAGCATCTTGATTTGGCTCATATTTTCGCTGCCGAACCCCTTGGGCGCAACGGTAATTTTGATTTGGTCTCCCGCCGTCAGGTCGTAGTAGATCATTGCGGGGGTATTGTCGCGGGTGTTTACGCGGTCAATCGGGTCACGCACCACCGACTTGCGCAGAAAACCCTGCTCATAGCCCTGCCGCACACCCTCATTTACCGCTTCGCGTACATCGCCGGAGATGTGTACCTCCTGCCCTATCTCCAAAAATACACATGCCACCCCTGTGTCCTGGCAGATGGGTACGTCATCCTCAGCCGCAATCTTATAGTTTTCTATCATCTTATCCAGAATGCCCTGTGCCGGCTCCCAGTCTTCGCACGCACGGCATTCACCAATCCGCTGCTGTACATCGGCAGGCAGGTAGCAGTTTGCCTCCATGCACAGCCGTTTCACCACATCGGTAATTTGCTGTGAGTTAATCTCTCTCATGCGTCTTCCTCCATCCTATTGTCAGCGTTCAATGCCCGTGCGCGCGGCAACACCGTTGTCGTAGGGGTGCTTTACTTTACGTACCTCCGAAACATAGTCTGCCCGATCGAGCAGCCACTGGGGCGGGTTGCGCCCTGTCATAATCAGCTCGAGCTGCGGGGGCTTCTGCTCTAACAGTTCAAGCAGCAGTTCCTCATCAATCAGGCTGCAGCTGAGCGCACCCAGCAACTCGTCGAGAACCAGCAGATCGCACTCACCGCTTTTTGCAAGCTCCAGCGCGGTTTTTAAATAACGGCTGTGCGCAGCTTTGGTTTGTTCCAGCTCCCGGCGATCCATCTGAAAGGTAAACTTAGGGCTGAGCTGTTCCCGAATCACGGTGATATTCGGCAGCAGCTTAAGAGAGTTCAGTTCGCTGCTCTGCTGCCCTTTTAAAAACTGTACCAACGCTACCTTCATGCCGCTGCCTGCGGCACGCACCGCAAGCCCGATTGCCGCGGTTGTTTTGCCTTTTCCGTCGCCGCAGTAGATATGAACCAAACCTTTTTGTTCCTCCATTGCCCAGCCCCCTAATTAGTTAGAATGATCGTTAGCCATATTGTACAACGTTTCTCTGCTCGGTTCAACATCTTTCCTGTTTTCTATCACTTTATAAAAATATTTTGAATCAGCTCTTTTCAAACAAAGAATTTTATGCTATGATAAACAAAAGAACAAACGTTCTAGGTGCGAAACTTTACTTTTTTCTAAAGTAGTTTTAATTTTTTAGCAAGAACATACGTT
Organism: Hydrogenoanaerobacterium sp.; assembly: GCF_032017025.1. Taxonomy (NCBI): domain Bacteria; kingdom Bacillati; phylum Bacillota; class Clostridia; order Eubacteriales; family Oscillospiraceae; genus Hydrogenoanaerobacterium; species Hydrogenoanaerobacterium sp. Next base: position 11,180 of record NZ_DALZQO010000023.1, on the reverse strand, counting down.
TACAGTGATTTGAGGAGGACATTTTTATGATGACAGCAGAGATTTTAAAATGGATATTAGCCGGATTTTGTTTTGGAGTGGCGATCCTTTCTATCGTCGTATCTCAGGCGATTCACCCCAAAACGGGTGCTGCGCCTCAAAGCATGCAAGAAACCGCCCCGGAGCCACACCCTGTCCCACCGCTTTACCTGCCGCAAACAGGCGGCCCTGATTTTAAACATGCCGCATGAGCCCGCATTCGATGGCTCGCACCCCGATAAAAAACCTCCCCCGAAACCAACAGCCGGTTCTGGGGGAGGCTTTTTATCTTCTATTTGTAGTTCTCTGCTTTTTCTTGGAAGAAGCCCTGCTCGTATTTGCATACGGGGCAGATTTGCGGTGCCGCTGTACCGACATGGATGTGCCCGCAGTTACGGCAAATCCAGACGATCTTATCATCCTTTTTAAACACCGCACCGTTCTTCAAATTCTCAATCAGCTGGCGATAACGTTCCTCGTGCTCTTTTTCAATTTTAGCAATCAGCTCCATCTGAATGGCAATTTCGGTAAACCCTTCCTCCCTTGCATCCGCGGCAAACGTCGGGTACATGTCGCTCCACTCGTAATGCTCGCCGCCCGCACCGTCCTCCAGGTTGGCCTGTGTGTTGCCAATACCGCCGTGCAGGTGCTTAAACCACTGCTCGGCATGTGCTTTTTCGTTCTTTGCGGTTTCTTCAAAAATCTCTGCAAGCTGCTCATAGCCATCCTTGCGCGCCTGTTCGGCGTAAATGGTGTATTTGGTGCGTGCCTGCGATTCACCCGCGAATGCCGCCATTAAATTTGCCTCGGTTTTGCTTCCCTTGAATTCCATCGTATCCCTCCAAACTTTGTTTATGGATAATATGGACAGGCAGCAAAAAGATTATGCACACAACCGGTAAAATGCTTACCACTGTGCCAGCTCAAGTACAAACAGGTACAGCCCCGTAATAAACTCATCGGCTACCAGTGTACTAAGCACCTTCAGCAGCGTGCCGTCGCTCTCCTGCTTATATGCTTTACGAATTTCGCCCAGACAAAATGCGGCCACATGCCGTTTGTCAATCAGCCTGATCGCTCCCAGAAATTCCTTTGGTTTTTTTGCCGCGTCAAATGCTTGCCCCAGCTGCACCATATCCTCGTTGTGTATTTGGCGGATGGCATCGCTAAGCTGCTTATTCATCTCATCAAAGGTATAGGTGACTAGCGGTGAAAGCTCAAATACCCGCGCCGCTGTTTCACCCGCCGCGGCAATCGCTGCGTCGCTGGTCATACGTACACGCGTTCCGCTGTCCACCACTCGTGCAAGACGGATATTTGCATTTGCCTCAATCGATAGCTTATTGTATTTTTGAATTGTCAGATTGGTTTTGATGGTGATAAGGTCAAAGTATTTTTCCAGCCTGCGGGCATTTTTCGCCGTCTCGCCTTTGTGAAAGGGGTAGGCGGCACCTTCCAGCCTGCCGAATTCTTTGAGCGTATCGAGATAGCCCAGCTCAATATTTCGCCTTGCCGCCTCTTTATCAAACAAAATAAACACGCCCAAATTCCACTTGCTGCGGATGTAACGGATTTTAGCACCGCGCGCGTCAACACGCTTTTGCCGCCCAATCGCCTCTAAATCCACCGCAACAATTTCATCCGCACCGCGCTCAAGGGCGAGGCTGATGGGCATATTATCGTAGTAGCCGCCATCGATATAGCGCGCCCCGCCGATCTGCCGCATCTTCATGGCGGGAAAACAGGCGGCACTCGCCATCAGGTAATCCACCAGTTCACCCTCGGGCATGTTCTCTTTATTGATGATGTGCGGCGCAAGGCTCGGGTACTCTACCGTGACAATCTCAAACTCGGTCGGCGAGCGGCGGATACGTTCCTCATCCACACAGCGGCGCAAAATATCCTCCAGTGGGCGCGGGTCGGCGCCGCCGTTTTTCGCCATCTCGTGTATAAACACTGCCAGCTTATTGTTAAAATCCTTGAAGCTGTCAATTTTATCGTCGATGTCCATGCTTAATACATCGGTGGTGGATATGGTCTGCCACATTTCGACTGCGACATCGTAATCGTCCTGCACCATCAGTGCACCGTTAAGCGCACCTACCGAGGTACCTGTCACTATTTCAAAATTCCAGCCCAACTCGCGCAGGGCGCGCCATACACCAATTTGATACGACCCGCGGGAGCCTCCCCCCGCCAGCACCAATGCCCGTTTTGCCATACAGCAGCCTCCTCTATCTTTAGGCACCCGCCGTGTAATACAGCTGCACCAAGCGCTCGGGCAGCCCTGTGCGGCGCGCAACATCTTCTATCGTCACCACTTCCGCACCTTCGTTCAGCTCTTCGCCGTCAAGCAGCAGATAGGCACAGAAGGTATCTGCCTCGTTCTCATATCGCTGGCAGTTCAGCAGCGTTTGAGTACGCAAAAACACCCCGTTGTATTCGCGGTGCAGCTGTGCATGCCCCAGCTCATGCCCACAAACTACCCGTGCCTCGTTTTCATCCAGCTCTTGGTTCAGAAAGATGACCTGATTGTTGTTGATTAACAAATAAAACCCTTTTACGTCGGGCGGCAGGTCGCAATACAGCACCCCAATGCGCAATGCCTCGCACAGTGCAAACGGGTCGTTTGTGCCATATTCGCTGCGCAGCTTTTTGACTATCCCTTTTATATCAGACACACGTTTTCCTCCGTTATGCTTACTCGCCCTTCTGCCCCAGCACAAAGCTGATGCCCAGCTTAATGGCGTCAATAATTTTTTCACTGTCTGCAGGGTCGACCATAACGCCGTTGAACATCAGCCCCTCCTGCTCTAAAATGGCCTCACGCACGCTCTCAATAATTTCATTGAGATCCTTCTGCTGTGCAGGCGCACCTGTACTGAGCAGAAAATCGCTGGATACGCGAAAAAAACCGCATAGCTTTGCCAGTGTTTCATGGTCGGGCTCTCTGCGCCCCTGTTCGTACATACCCACCGCACTTGCCGACACACCAAGCTGCTGTGCAAGCTGCGACTGCGTCAGCCCTTTTATTTTGCGCAGTTCCTTCAGTCGTTCTGCCAACATGCTCTCATCCCCTTTATTACAATAAGAATACACGAATCGTGTAGAAAATGCAAGTAGTTTTTTTACACAATTCGTGTGATTTTTGAGTTGACAGATTGGACTTTCTCTGCTAGTCTTGAAATTAAGCCCCTATCATACAGCTGTTTCCACTTCAGCTGTAAAAATTTAATAAGAACATATGTTTACTTTGTACACAAAATGTGTGATTAGTGAAAGGAGCCTGACAACTTGAATTACAGCGCAATGATTGATGAATATACCCTCACCGAGGCCATGCTGCGCGAGCGTGTTACCGCACTTCGCCAACAAATGAAGCTGTTGCCGCTGCCTGAGCAGGACCAAATAAAGCGCCGCCTGTATTTGCTGCAGGAGGAGATGTACGATGTTGCACTGGTTCGCCTTGAATTGGTGCGCCGCCAGCGCGAAGAGGAGGTAGTGCTGTGCTGAGAACAAAAACCAAACGCGTATTTACCGTAGAGGACATCGACAGCATTGCATTGCAGGCACAGCAGTGCCTGGACAGCGAAAATACCAACCGCCAGTTTCTCACCGCATTGCTGCGTGCAACACGGCACGCGGTAAGCCACGAGCTCACCGCCCGCCAGCACCAGTGCTTTACCCTGCATTATTACCGCGGACTTTCGGTGAATGAGATTGCCGCTGAGCTTGCTCTTGATTGCTCCACCGTTTCACGGCATATCCGTGCCGCACGTGAGCGCATTCGCCGCCATGCACATTATTGCATCTTTGCCTATCGTGATTCTCCGCGTGGTTTCGATTGTTAGCTTTCGCATCATTCTAATAATTTCTTATTGCCGCTTGCTTTCATTCGCAATTCACCTTATAAATTGCTACATCATAATAACTGCATTATAATACGATTGGCGCGTGTTTTTTTGCAATTCTACTTGCCTTGCTTGCAGCAAGTGTCTATAATAGACTTATATTAAATAGTTGGAGGTACCAGATGAATTTTGACTTTTATCTACCCACTCATGTCATCAGCGGTACAGGTTGTGTTCGCAATGGCGGGGCAGTTTTTTCTTCCCTTGGCAGAAAGTGCCTGATTGTAACCGGCAAAAACAGCGCCAAAGCATGCGGTGCACTGGATGACTGCACTGCGGTTCTGGACGAGCAGGGGATTGCTTACCAGGTGTTCGACGGCATTGGGCAAAATCCACTGCTTTCCTCCTGTGAAACGGCAGGCCAGGTTGCACGTGAGTTTGGCGCGGAGTTTCTCATCGGCATTGGTGGCGGTTCTCCGCTTGATGCAACCAAAGCGATCGCATTTTTTGCCTGCAACGATCTGCATGGCACCGATATTTACGGCGATCTGCCCAAAAATGCGCTGCCGATGGTGCTCATTGGCACAACCGCCGGTACAGGCAGCGAGGTGACCCCATATTCGGTACTCACCATCGATGAAACGGGACGCAAACGGTCTTTCCGAGACAAGCACGGTCTTTCCTATGCATCCTATGTTTTCTCTGACCCTAACTATACGGCTTCACTTTCGTATGATTTTACGGTAAGCACCGCGCTCGATGCACTTTGCCATGCAATAGAGGGCTATTTTGCCTCTACCGCCACTGATATCTCTGACCTTTTCGCAACACGTGGCATCGCCGTAATTGTAAAGGCACTGGAATCAATCAAAGGCAAAGCCGACGGTGCGGAGATTACCATGCGTGAGCGTGAGCTGCTGCTTTACGGCTCGCTTTATGCGGGTGTTACCATCAATACAACCGGTACCGGCTTTTGCCACCCACTCGGTTACTTCCTCACGGAAGAGTACCAGGTTCCCCATGGGCAGGCATGCGCAATCTTTCTGCGTGGATATCTCGACGAGGCAAAGGAGCACCTGTGTGAGAAATACGCCGCTTTGTTTAGCACACTGGGTTACGGCGACAGTACGGTTTCAACACTGATTGGCGAGTTGCTGAATGTAAAGCTGCCCAGCCTTACCGAGGAGCAGCTGCGTGAAGTTGCACAGCGTAGCGCACCCACTGCAAACTTTTTGCACTCCCCCGGTGTTTTTACCGAAGAAAAAGCTTTTGAACTTTTAAAAAAAGTTTTTCAGGCATAAAATAGCATTGTGCAGGTAAACTGCATAAGGAAACGGTGGTATCAATTATGAACATCTGGCATGACATCAACCCCAAGCGTATTTCCCCCAAGGATTTTATGGCAGTCATCGAGATTCCTACCGGCAGCAAGAAAAAGTACGAGTTGGACAAAGAAACCGGTCTGATTGTTCTTGACCGCGTCCTTTACACCTCCACCCACTATCCTGCGAACTACGGCTTTATCCCCCGTACCTACGGTGATGACCTCGACCCGCTGGACGTTCTGGTGCTCTGCAGCGAGCCTATGGACCCATTGACGCTGGTACGCTGCTACCCCATCGGTGTTATCACCATGATCGACAACGGCAGGAATGATGAAAAAATCGTCGCCATTCCGTTTGGGGACCCCACCTATAACAACTACCGCGATATTAATGACCTGCCCTCCCACATCTTTGACGAGATGATTCATTTCTTTCAGGTCTACAAGGCGCTCGAAAACAAAGAGACCGCAGTGAACGAGATCGAACATGTGGAAAAGGCCGTTGAGGTTATTCAAAAGGCTCTGGAATCCTATATTATTCATTTTTGTAAATAGCGAAAAGGGACGCGGTTGCGTCCCTTTTTATATACTGCAAGGGCTTGTCAAATTTTTTATAAAATTTTTTAATTGCACTTGACTCTCACGTAGCGTTATAGTTTACAATACAGTGGAAGGAAGCAGGTGATAATCCATGAATAAAACTGTTTATCAGGTTGCAAAGCTAACAGGTATCAGTGTGCGCACACTGCATTACTACGACGAAATAGGGCTGCTGCACCCCAGCGAGGTTACCGAGGCCGGGTACCGCCTTTACGATGATGCATCGTTGGAACGGCTGCAGCAGATTTTGTATTTTCGCGAGTTGGATTTTGCGCTGAAGGATATCGGACGAATTTTGGATGCACCCTCCTTTGATAAAAACAGAGCACTTGCGAATCACAAAGAATTGCTGGTTCTAAAACGCAACCGGCTGAGTTCTTTGATTGCACTGGTAGACGATACGTTGAAAGGAGAGAAAACAATGAGTTTTAAAGAATTTGATAAGAGCGAGATTGAAGCTGCTCAAGAAAAATACGCAAAAGAGGCAGAAGCGCGCTGGGGCGACACCGATGCCTTTGCCGAAAGTAAACAAAAAACAGCTGGATATGGCAAAAAAGAGTGGGCTGCTATTACTGAAGAGGCAAACAACATTTATGCCGCTTTTGCCGCAAATATGGATAACGATCCGTCCGAGCCCAAAGTGCAGCAGTTGGTTGCCGACTGGCACAGCCACATCACCCAATATTACTACAACTGCACCAAAGAAATTCTAGCCGGTTTGGGGGAGATGTACGTTGCTGACGAGCGTTTCACCCAAAACATTGACCGGCATGCCATTGGGCTGGCAAAATTTATGCGCGATGCCATTCGTATTTACTGCGAAAAATAGCACAAAATTTACTTGCTGATGTGAAAGGGAAGCTGTATTGCAGCTTCCCTTTTCTTTTATTTTCTGCTGCATTCGTATCTGCCCGTCTCGTCTACTCAAACATATCTCTTGTCATTTTCTTTTTTATTTTTACGTAGACGCTCAAATTATTATCGCGGTCACAGGTCGCGAGAAATACATCCTCAACTTTTGAGACTTCTTGAGCCTGCAACTGTTTTTGCAGCCATTGTTCATTGTTGCCTGTAAATTTAAGATTGTCCGGCAGAATTTTTCCGTCGATGATGACATTAACCACCGCTTTTTCTTGAGCAGGGGATAAATTTAAATCGCAAGGTGTTACCGGACGCTGCGAGGACAAAGGCAAAAAGCTTATTTTACCGTTTGGCTCCAAAATTGCTGTTTGAATGTTGGCAATATTAAAATACCCATTGGTTCTGCACTGCGACAAAAATTCACTGACATCCAGCTTTGCTTTTTTTAAATTTTTTTCAAAAATTTTACCGTCGTCATATAAAATCAATGTTTCGCCCGTTAAAAAGCGGCGCAGCTTAATTGATTTGCTGGTGGCAATTGAAAAAGCAACCGAAAGCAAGGCGTATACCACCATGGCTGTGAGCGGCTTTTTAAAATCATCTTCCAGTGCGGTTGCCATCTCCGCAGCGATTGAGCCGATGGTAATTCCATTGATATAATCAAACATGCTAAGCTGAGACATTTGGCGGTTTCCCATCAGTTTAGTTAACAGAAAAAGTGCGACAATTGAACCCAACGAGCTAAGTATAATGTATAGGCATTCTTTCATAGCGGTTTCCTTTCTGGTAACGTAGCAAATCTATCATTACATTCCATCTTATTTAGGTTGCTCATAAAACCAGATTATTATAACCATATCGTAAAAGACAATTACCTTTCAATAAAATTTACTTTGTTGCAGTTGGGTTGCTGCGGCTGTAAAGCTTAATCTTTGGAATTTCCAAGCGTAGTACAAATTCCATCATGTGCTGCAACCGTCTGGGGAAAGATTTTTCGAGCCTCGTCGAGATACTGTTCGGGATTTGCCATAGCTGGGCTGTAGTGTGTAAGCCATAACTGCTTTACACCTGCTTTTTTTGCAATTTGGGCACTGTCTGAAAACACCATGTGCCCCTTTTCTTTCATTTTATTGTGCAGTGTATCATCACCGTACATCCCCTCGCAGATCAGCAAATCGGCACCGCGAGCAAAATCGGAGATTTCATCTATCGGCTGGGTATCGGTGCAGTAGCACACCTGAATGGGATCGCGCACTCCGTCCAAAACCATGTTCGGCTCAATCACACGTCCATCCTCCAGTTGAATTGCCTGACCAGCATGAAGAGTTTCATAAAGCGGCTTTGGTATTTCAAGCTGTTGTGCTTTGAAGGGGTTGAAAATCGGTTTGCGCTTTATTGCAATGCGATACCCCAAACAGGGCATTCCATGTCTCAGGGGTAAGCAGGAAATTTCCATTTCGCTCTTTTTCAGCTTCTCTGCCCTATCCCCCTTTAACTCTACTAAATCGATTGGATACGGCTGAACGGGAACGATTGCAGTTAAGGCGGATACTACCCGCTCTAAACCCACAGGGCCGGCTATGATAAGGGGTGTTGTTTTACCAGTGTTGCCCAGTGTAAGCAAAAGACCGGGCAGCCCGGCTATATGGTCGGCATGAAAGTGCGTAATCAACAGTACGTCTAAACGGCTTAGCTTGCAACCGGCTTTTTTCAGTGCAATTTGCGTGCCTTCGCCGCAATCAATCAAAATCGCTTTGCCCTGGTACTCAACCCAGCAGCAGGTAAGCCACCTATTCTCGAGAGGAAGCACCCCACCGGTCCCCGGCAGGCATACATCTAACATCCTTTTCCCTCCTTTTACATTCACCAATCCTCTTGTTTTTGCATCATCGTATTTTAGCCTAACTATGATTATGTCCGATAATGGCAACAATATGGAATGTAAAAAATAAAATCTGTCTAATAAAAAAGCACCTCTTTTTGTAATACAAAAAGAGGTGCAGCATGTTACAGTAAGACGCGTTGCCGTGCCTTAATAAGCTGTTTTCAGCTTATTTGTTTTTGTCCATATGCTGGATGAGCATGAGGACTTTGTTGGAATAGCCCCACTCATTGTCGTACCAGGAAACCAGTTTAACAAATTTGTCGGTCAGTGCGATACCAGCTTTAGCATCAAAGATGGAGGTGCGCTCGTCGTGGATAAAGTCGGAAGAAACGACATCATCCTCAGTGTAACCCAAAATGCCTTTGAGCTCATTCTCAGAAGCAGCTTTGACAGCGGCGCAAATCTCATCGTAAGAAGCAGGTTTTGCCAGGTTTACAGTCAGGTCAACAACCGATACGTCCAAAGTAGGAACGCGGAAAGACATACCTGTCAGTTTACCGTTAAGCTCGGGGATAACCTTGCCAACTGCTTTTGCAGCACCGGTGGAAGAAGGGATGATGTTGCCGGAAGCAGCACGTCCGCCTCTCCAGTCCTTTTTGGAAGGACCGTCAACGGTTTTCTGTGTGCCTGTGGTTGCGTGAACTGTAGTCATCAAGCCGTCAACAATGCCAAATTTGTCATTGATAACTTTTGCCAGAGGTGCCAGGCAGTTTGTGGTGCAGGAAGCGTTGGATACGATGTCCATATCTTTGGTGTATTTGTCGTTGTTAACGCCCATAACGAACATAGGAGCATCTTTAGAGGGAGCAGAGATAACAACTTTTTTAGCACCTGCTTTGATGTGAGCCTGAGCTGTCTCCATAGTAGTGAAAACGCCGGTGGACTCTACAACATATTCAGCGCCGCAAGTACCCCAAGGAATGTTTGCAGGGTCTTTCTCTGCGTAGAATTTGATCTCTTTGCCATTTACAACAATAGCATCATCGGTGTATTTGATGTCGCCCTTGTACTGGCCGTGCACGGTGTCGTAACGGAGCATATATGCACAGTAGTCAGGTGTCATGAAAGGATCGTTGATTCCAACAAATTCAATTTCAGGATTATCCAAACCTGCACGGAAAACTAATCTACCAATACGACCAAAACCATTAATACCAACCTTAATCATGGGTGAAACCTCCTAAATTTTTATTCTACTCATATTTTATCTCAAACAGACAAAAATGACAAGCACTTTGTGATATTATTAACTACAAATTCGTTTTTTTGTATACTTGTTTCAAAACCTGTAAATATTTGCTCAGCTTTCTAATAAATATTGTTTACTTCACCCCCTTATTTCTATATAATGTGAAAAGATAGAATAAGAATTGACATAAAATATGCCTATTTATTTTATTATTTGATATCAGGTTGAAAGGTGATATACTGCTATGAAGAAAGGCGTTGCCTGGTGGGGTACTCCATATATTAAAATTTTCCAGAATTTGTCGTACCCCGTAATTTTGCTGGATAGAGACCTTACCTTTAAATGGGCAAATGCAGCGGCAGAAACGCTTTTTACCCCTGAAATAATCAACGATGTTTCCAATGAATTTATTTTGAATCATTATGTTTCGGTAATTTTAGATCAGCTCATTCAAAATCCGCCTATTCAGCTGGCCTCACAGGGTTTACTAGGCGGCAGCTACGATTGCCAGATTACCCCTGCCCTAAACGATGAATGCCCTGACGGCTATATTATAAAATTATTTAAGGATACTTTTTTCGATAACCATTTGCAGGCGGACGGCATTGACCATACTCTTGCAACCTTTGCACATCAAACGCGCAATCCGCTTTCCACCATTTTTTCCGCGCTTTCTGGTATCACTCGCTGCAATGATGAGCTTGAGGATCCGGATATTCGCGAATATGTAAGCAAAATTACGACACAATGCTACCGGCTGCTACGCAGCAGTACCAACATTACCGAGATAAACCGGTTTCAATTTGGTCTCTCCGTATTTTCCCCCCGGAAACAGGATTTATGCCTGTTTTTAGAACAGCTTTGCCGAATCGTTTCCGTTATGATTGAAAGCATTGGCATTCGCTTTCGCTACTCGGTTCCCGGAGAGCCGATTATCACCATGTTCGACTCGGAGAAAATCTCCACCGCAGTGCTCAACCTCATCTCAAATGCTGCAAAGTTTATTGGTGGAACCGGTGAGATTCTAATTGTACTCAGCATCAACAACGGGCATGCTGTCATAACGGTCAGCGACAACGGCCTTGGAATTAACAACCGGATTTTGCAGCGGGTATTTGACCCTTATTTCAGTTACGACCCGCACACTACCGGAATTTGCGGCGATGGGCTGGGGCTTACGCTGTGCAAAATGATCGTGTTGGAACACAGCGGCACGATTTCCGTAAATTCGTGCGAGGGTGTCGGCAGCAAGGTAATGTTCACGCTTCCGCTAAAATGTGACGAATCCACACAGCTTACCATCAGCGATGTAGCAAATGAATACCTGTGCGACCGCTTCTCGAATATGTTTGTCATTTTATCCGACGTGTGCAAAACGCCGGATGTGTAAAATAGAACAGTCAAGACCACCCCTAAAAGGGGTGGCTTGCACGAGCCCTATAAGGGCTTAAT
>NZ_DALZQO010000022.1:0-54524 GCF_032017025.1 Hydrogenoanaerobacterium sp. | reverse complement strand
AGTATGGTTTGCTCAGTGAGGTTCGGCGCAGAAGGTGGCAATCATGTGGACAATCCATTCATCGCTACGCCAATATTCTGAACCGTAACTTTAAAACAGAGCAAACCAACAAGAAATGGGCGACTGATATTTCTTATATCCCTACAGCACAAGGGTTTCTATATCTATCCGTTATTCGTGACCTCTTTGACAACAGTGTAGTTGCCTACAAGACCAGCCGGCAGCAAACCGTTAGCCTGGTACTGGACACAGTTCGGGCTGCTGTGCAAAAAGAAGCGGTCGCTGGGGAGTTGCATCCCCACAGCGACCGAGGGTTTCAATACACATCCCAAGCATATTTCAACTTAACTCAAGAAAATGGCATTACACCCTCTATGTCAAGACGAGGAAACCCTTATGACAATGCTATGGCTGAGAATTTCTGCTCCATGCTCAAAACAGAGTGTATCTCTAGACAAAAAATCCAGTCCTTTGAGCAGGCTCAGCAACTGATTGATGATTATATCTATTTCTACAATTTTGAGCGCTACCAACTAAAATACCGCCTGACTCCATTTTAAAAACGGAGCCAGACGGCGTAATCTTTAGATATTCTACGATTGGTCTTTCTTTTTACTGTCTATTTTCCATGGAGCGGTTCGCTGCAGCTCTTTTTTGGTCAAATTCAATCGTCGTCGTGGTCGTTTTGCGAGTTACCCTTGTCTTTTTCTTTGCCTTTCTCTTTTTCATCGTTGTTTTTAGAGGATTGATTGTTGCCGGGCTTATTGACCTGCGCATTCTTGCAGGAGGACGGACAATCATCACACCACCGGTCACAGCCGTCATCGTCTTTGCACTCATCGCAGGTGCAGTCAGCCAAGCAGAACTTACAACCTTTTTCAGGCTTGTTTCCGTTTCCCGGTTTGTTGACCTCTGCGTTTTTACAGGAGGACGGGCATTCGTCGCACCAGCGGTCGCAGCCATCATCGTCTTTGCACTCATCGCAGGTGCAGTTCGCCAAGCAGAACTTGCAGTGCTTTTCAGCGGAGTTGTTCCCCGGTTTGTTAATCTCTGCGTTTTTGCAGGAGGATAAGCATTCGTCGCACCAGCGGTCACAGCCATCATCGTCATCGCACTCATCGCAGGTACAGTTGGTCAAGCAGAACTTGCAGCGCTTTTCAGCGGAGTTGTTCCCCGGTTTATTAATCTTTGCGTTTTTGCAGGAGGACGGGCATTCGTCGCACCAGCGGTCACAGCCATCATCATCGCAGTCGTCGCAGGTGCAGCCATTGGTACAACCGGTACAGCGGTCTTCCTCATCCAAATCATCCATGACATCCTCGATGTTATCTTTGACAGACTCATCTTTTTCATAGTCTACAATATCGCTTATGTCAAGCTTCTTATCACTGATGAGCCGGGCAATTTCCTCAAGTGTCAGCGGCGCAAGCTGCTCCATGGTCAGGGATGGATCTTTGAGTGTGAGCTGATACAGAAACACTGCCTTGCCGTAGGAAAGGTTGTATTTTTTTGCAAGCTCTTCCAGATCTTTATCAGCACTTACTTTTTGATTAAACACCGTTGCTTTGATATTGTTCTTCTTCAGGGAACTGTTGATGTCGGATACGATATTGGTTTTAATTGTATCCGCTTTTGTGTCATCATCATTTTCTACGGTTACTAAGATGGAATTTTTGACGTCGGTAATATAGCCATGCTTTACCATTGAGCCCATAATCGCATTGATTGCGACATCGAGGTCAACACGTTTCAGGTTCATATCCCCCAAAATCTCCACGGCATCATCATTCAGCGGGCTGACGCTCAGCACCTTGTCGGCTTTGTTTGCAGTAATCTCCACACTGGGGTTAACATCAATGGCAATGGTGGTATCCACCTGATTGTAGCTGGCAGCGCCGTAGCCTCCAAAAATTACGCCCAGCATAAGGCATGCGGCTGCCAAACCACCAATTATTTGAGTCTTGCGGTTCCATAGTTTGGTACTATTCATAGCTTGCTCCGTCCTCTCTGTTTTGTAGACGTAAGCAGAGGATACCTTTTCAAAAACATCGGGGGTAGACTGCCTGGCAGCCTGCCGGATGTGTTGTTCCATTTGTTTGCGATTCATACAGTCCCCTCCTCTTTGGTAAGATATTGTCTTAGTTTCTTGAGCGAACGGTTGTACTTTGAAAGTACCGTCGCCAGCGGCATCTCAAGCAGCTGTGCAATTTCTCGGTGGCGCAGCCCTGTAAGCGCATGCAGCAGCACAATCTGCCGCTCGTCTTCCTTCAGCAGTGTTAACGCTGCCTCCAATACCAATCGGTCTTCCTGATTTGTAACACAGGAAAAATCCAAGCGGTTATCCAGCTCCTCTATGGGTTGGCAAGGAACTGTGGCCTTACTGCGCAGCTTCATCCGTGCAAGGTTTTTTGTAATTGTGAGCACCCAAGCCATCGGTTTTCCGCGGGGCTGGTACAGGTGCGCGCTTGCACGAATCTTGAGATAAGTGTCTTGCATAACATCCTCTGCATCCTGTTGATTCTTTAAAATCGATAGGGCAAACCCATATACGGCACGGTCTGTTTGGCAGTAAAGGGCGCGAAATGCCTCCCCGTCATTGTTTCCAACGCGGGCTATCAGTCCCTCATCCAGCAGCTGCGGTACAGCCCGATTCCTCTTCTTATCTTGGTCGGTCGACATCAAACAAAATAAAAGCATGGTTATTGATCCCTTTCACTTTAATAATGCAGGGAGTCAGCATTTTATTGCATGTGTATAAAAAAATTTTAATCTTATATACGGCCTAAAACATTGGCAATGTAAATGAGGCTGACAACTTCTTTCTTTTCAACCGCGGCGCTTTCCATCCGAAAGGAAAAGTTCGCATAGGTAATAACAGCCGCAGCAAGGATTGCAACCGCCAGAAAGAGAGCAGAACTCTGCAGAATCTTTTTTGGGGCCGGCACACCACCTCGCCCAAACAGATTGAATTTATGTATTTATTCTACCACACAAAGCAAAAACTGTCAGGTTCTGTTGCCAGTTTATACAAACCAATATTAGTATTGTTGGTAAACAGGATGTATGATTACTATCTCGCTACCGGTAATATTGGTTCTTTTTGCATTTAATCCAAGTGAGACATATTGTATCAGAGATATAACCATCAAGGTATGGTTTGTTAGATGAAGATAATGTGCTTGGGAAAATCTCCAACGAGGTGTAATGACATCGCATGCCAAATGTGCTATACTTTAGCTGTAATTTTAGGAAGCAGAATTTCTGTTTCTGTAATAGGTGGTTCGATTATGGATTGGATTTTACAGTCAGAGCGCTTAGGGTTTCGCAAAATTTGCAAAAATGATTTTGACGATTTATGCTTGATACTACAAGATGCCGAAGTGATGTATGCCTGGGAACATGCTTTTTCAAAAGACGAAGTCAGCCAGTGGATAGAGAAAAACCTTGCCCGCTATGCAAACGAAGGGTTCAGCTATTTTGCACTGATTGAAAAGAGTACCGAGAGGCTTATTGGCGTAATGGGGCCCTTGGTTGAGAATATCGATGGTGCTTCACACATCGGAATCGCCTATATCCTCAATCAATTATTTTGGGGGAAAGGTTATGCCATTGAAGGCGCGAAAGCGTGCGTAGAATATGCTTTCAACCAGTTAAATGCCGATAAAGTGATTGCAGAAATCAGGCCTAACAACGATGCGTCCCGCAAGGTTGCCGAAAAATTAGGCATGAAAATAGAAGGCGAATTCGTCAAGCACTATAACGGTATTGATATGCCGCATTTGATTTATGTATTAAGAAAATGAATGTAGCGATGTAAACTGTCGGCACTGCAAAGCCCGAATAAGTACAATGTACGTGTTGTTCAAAAACTCATCAAAAAAACACCTGACTGGTGGCGATTGCACATCAGTCAGGTGTTTTTTAAAGTGAATTATCCTCTTTTACGGCGTGCATTTACAAGTTCTGTACTAACAGCCATGATAACAAGGAATACCATTAAATAGATGGGCAGCAGCGAAATACTGAGTGCTCGGCAATTAAGCCGAAGAGCGGCGGCATAAAAGTGGAGCCAATGTAAGCACACGCCATCTGCACGCCCATCATCGCCTGAGAAAGCTCGCTGCCAAATAGCTCGGGAGTCTGATGAAGCATGCACGGGAATACAGGGGCGCAGCCCAACCCGATAAGCGACATACCAATGGGGATTTTCCAAACTCCAGCAGGAATTACGAAAAACGAAACACCCAAAAAAATAAAAATCTGACCAATCCGTATCAGCCGCCGGCTGTCGAGTTTTATCGCCACAAAACCGGACACAAAGCGCCCAAGCGTAATGCCCAGGTAATACAAAGAGGTCCAAAGTGCGGCGGTTTTAGAGGACACACCGTATTTTGCCACTGCATAGCTGCCGCCCCAAAGCCCTACCGTAAGCTCTTGCACGCTATAGCAGAAAAACGCCAGAAACACCAGCTTGGCATATGGAATTTTTATAACCTCTATAAGCGGAACAGCCAGCACCGTGTCGCTGTTTTCCTCTGTACTATTTACCGCCGCGTGCTTCCATAGCTTCAGCGATGCAATCAGAACCGCTACAAGAACACTTTGGATGATACCGATGGTGAGGTACCCCATATGCCAATTGTTGTTTTTAGCGAGCCAAAGTGACATGATAACAGGCCCGCAGGTTGCACCAATTCCCCAAAAGCAGTGCAGCCAGTTCATATGCTTTGCCTTGTAATGAAGCGCCACAAAATTATTGAGCGCCGTATCAACCGAGCCCGCACCTAGTCCAAGTGGGATAGCGAGCACACAAAGGAACAGGAACACGTTTGTAAAACCAAATCCAATCAACGCTACCGCCGTCATACCAACGCTTACCGCCGTTACAATGCCGGTTCCAAATTTTTTAATCAGCCGTGTGCTCATTAAGCTTGACACAACGGTGCCACAGGAAACAATCATTGATAAGATGCCCGCATAGGAAACAGCCACACCTAAATCTGCGTGGATGACCGGCCAAGCTGAGCCAAGCAGAGAATCCGGCAGGCCGAGACTGATAAACGAAATGTAAATGATGATTAGCAACAGCGTCATACTATACCCCTTTGTATTTGCCGAACAACGCAGTGTACAGTGCTTCTAGTACAACGGTTGCAAGGCCGTATTCATAATCAGTTTCAAAAGAGGTGGAGGTCTCGATATGAACCGAGAATCCACCGTGCAATCGTTTTTCGGTCTTCGTCTTGATACAGGGAGCATCTTCTTCGGTAAAGAAGTCTCCATATAAAATCAATTTTTCCGGAGCCACCGTGCAGCAGACGATTGCAAGCAGGTGTGCGACAGAGCCGTAGAGAGCAGCTTTATTCTCATAATCAAAACGATCCCACTCAACACCAAACGGAAGGTACCCAATCTCACCGGCAAAATGTTGGCTTCCATGATAGATGCTTCCGTCTATAATCAAACCCATTCCGGGGCGATAAAGGCGCGGAAAATATAGGCCGGCGACCGTTCCATTGGTACCATTTCTTTCGCTGCTGCGCTGGTAATAGCCAAATACCGCCGCATTGATGTCGTTGACAAACACAACCGGAACTTTGTAGCGTTCACGATACCGCTGTATAAAGTCTTTGCCGATCAAATCCGGGTAGTCGCTGATTGTGATGCTGCTGTCATCTTCCTCACCCGGCAAACCAAAGCCAATTACCCCAATATTCCCGACCATTGCAAATGCGCGTTCCATCATTTCATCAAAGCCGTCACAGAGAACGGTATCAAAATATTGTTCTTCGCTATACCTACAGCTACCAAGCAGGTCCAGAACGCGCATACAGATAAAGTTTTGATTGTTCTTTTGATGAGCATACAAAATAACTGCGTGGCCGTACCCGCCGTTGTAGCAATATTCCGCGGAGGGGCGCCCACCGTTGGAGGGAATCATATTGCCCTCAAAAACCTCACGGCGCTCCAGCATTTCGGTAATAATGGAATTGACCGTCATCAAGCTCAAACCGGTCAACTGCGCAAGCTGCTGTTTTGTAGCCGCTTTGAGCGACAGCAGTTGCTTCCTGATGAGATGTTGATTGATTTCTTTTACAAGAAGAACGTTTGCTGTTTTCATACTTTGCCCCTTAATATGCAGTTAATAAGATGCTTATAATAAGTATTATACAAGTGCGAATAAACCATGTCAAGGCAGAGCCGTGCTTTCAAAATATTTCGAAGCAAATTTTTTTATCAAGTGCCCCGCGGAAGAATTACGATTGCTGAAAGCTCGCCTGCGTGGTAAACTATAAAAAAGTGCCCTGCCATAAGAAGTACGTTGGGAGAAATATTTATGGAGAAAACATGCCGAACCATAGACGATTACATTTCACAATGCCCGCCCGAGGTTCAAGGCACCCTGCAGGAGCTTCGGAGCGTCATCAAGGAGGAAGCACCGGAATCCGCCGAAAAAATTAGCTGGGGAATGCCGACCTTTGTCTACCATGGGAACCTGGTGCATTTCGCCGCGCACAAAAATCACATCGGCTTCTATCCCGGAGAAAGCGGAATTTCAAGTTTCAAAGATGCTTTGTCCGAGTACAAAAGCTCCAAGGGTGCTGTGCAATTCCCCTACACAAGGCCACTTCCGCTCCAACTCATCCGGGAGATTGTACGGTTTCGGGCAGCTGAAAATGCTGAAATTGCGGAGAAAAAGAAAAAACCTAAGCCCCTTTAAGAACGTATCTGCGGGCGGCTTGGAGGTATTTACACACAGGATTAATTGGGGGAACAGGAAAATGAGATACCCCATACCCTGTTCTTTGCTCTGGAATAAAAGAACACCGCTCTGCACAAAAGTTTGGCGGAGCATTGGCAATTGAATTTGTTTTTGGTTCTTGTAATTTGGCTTTAGGAGGGATAGTAAATGACCGGATTTCAGATTGCGGCACTTGTGATAATGGCCGTATTTTACATAGCTTATTATACAAAAATGCTGTTGCAGCGCAGGCGGGGCATTCAAACCAATCAGATTGCCAAGGGTGAAAAGCCTGCAAAAACCCGCCGTGTTGAGGTTTTTATGAAGATTGCAACCCTTGCCATTGTGGCAGTTGAGGTGGTCAGTATTCTGCTGAACACGCAGCTCATCAAAATACAGGCTGTGGCGATTGCCGGGCTTGTGCTCGCGGCTGTGGGCGTAGCCGTTTTTGTTGCTGCCATGGCAACAATGAAGGATAGCTGGCGCGCAGGGATTCCTGCAACTGAGAAAACTTCGCTTGTACAATTCGGTATCTACCGCTTCAGCCGTAACCCGGCGTTCCTCGGTTTCGATCTCCTGTATCTGGGAATTTTATTGGCATATATGAACGTCGTGCACCTGATGTTTGCGGCCTTTGCAATTACTATGCTCCATCTTCAAATTCTGGAGGAGGAAAACTTTTTGCCGGCTGTGTTCGGTGATGCATATCTGGCATACAAGAACAAAACACGAAGGTATTTCTTGTTTTTTTAAGAAGCTTGCCATTGTGATAAAGGTGCAACAAAAATAGTAATATCAAAAAAACGTCCTCGACAACGAGGACGTTTCTGCATGCAGCAGCCTTTCGCACAGCTATTCGGTTTTACATTTTGCCGCCGCTGCAAAATGGCACTCCAGGGTATGGGCAATGTTCTCAGGCAAGCAAATTCCGCGCCGTCTTTCTACCGTTTCGATGTGGCGGAGAATCTCCAGCGCAATCAGCTGCGTATCAAGCTGCATATAGCGGTTGCAGCATGCCATGATATGTGCTGCAAGCCTATATTTTTGCTGTGTGCAGATGGGCGAATAGACCAAGGTAAACACCGCAAGGGCGGCGATATCCGCTTCCTTTTTGCCCTCTTTTACACACTCAAAGTCAACTCCGTAAATTTTATCGGCATAAATAAAATTCCTTAAATGCGCGTCACCCAAAACCATTTCGCGACCGTAAGCGCTTTCAAGGGCGGCGTAGCATTGGGCAAGCCATTGGCACAGCAAATTAAAAATGCCAAACACCTCATCGCTGTGTGCAGGCTGTTCCAGCACATCCAGATAATCCACCAGCACTTTGCCCTCAATATGCTCATAAACAATGCTTTGCTCTTCCATAAAAAGCATTTGGGGCACGGCAATATGGTGCTCACGCAAAAGCTGCGCAGCCTGCCGCTCCGCCAAAAATCCATTGTTGTTGCCACCGAAGCTTTTCAACACCGCCTTGGGGAAGTGCGCATCATCGGTGCTCACCAGATACACATGGTTGCGCTTGGACAAAAACGGCTCAATGATGCTGTATTTCATAATCAATATCCGTCCGTCGATACGTTAATTTCAATTGGAACATTGGATGGCAGCAGGCCGTTTTCCTCCAAAGCGCGGTTAATCGCCGTGAGCAGCTTTTTTTGCTGCGCGGCAGAAAGCTCTACCCGATTATTGTTATAGCTGAGCACCGCTGCTTGTTTTATCAGCATACAGTCGCTTACAGATGCCTCACCGCGAAGAATTTTTACACTCAACTCTTTGCAAGAGCTGCCGCAAAGCCCACAGTTTAAGTTGTCAACCTCGGGCAGCATGGGGAATACCTTTTTCTCCACCAAATCTGCAAGGGTGGCTATGTCAGACAAAGGATTTATAACGGGCAATCCGTCAAGCTCGGTCATCTGCTCGCAAAGCCGTCCGCAAACAGCGAAGGTCATATCGGTTATACGCTCTCTTGCACTTTTCTCTGTCGGTGCTGTCACAATTCTTGGCGCGTGGTTATAGTAATCGCCCTCAAAAATAAGGTAATCGTAATCGTATAAGTCAACCAGTTCTTTAAACTCAAGTTCTCGCTGATACATAACGGCAGTTTCGTTTTCTGCCCATGTGGTAACTTGAGATGAGCCTGCAAGGCGGTGCCTTGCAGAATTTTTCACATTGGTGTCTATGGTAAAGCGGTGGTCTCGGCCTGCCGAGCACTTGCATTTGCCGTTAACCAACAGATGGCAGCGAGTACCACAGCTAATCGCCTTTACCGAGCCAACCGAGTATCCTCTGGCTTTCAGTTCTTTGATCAGCCCCTCCACAACCGTGGTTTTGCCGGAGTTGCTGATACCCACAACGGTAAAAATTTTCATTGTATCAATCTCCTTTAATATCAATTATGCCGCGAGAACGAAGCATAGAAAAAAAGCAAAGCTAACAAACAAAATCGCAATATCTTTCGCGCCGAGAGTAAGCTGAAACCGGCTTGTTCGCTTATCATAGGCTCTGAAGGCACGCAGTTGAATCGACATGGAAACCTGCCTTGCATGCACCACCGCACCCGCCACTACAGGGGCAAGCATGGTAGAAAAAAGACGAATTTTCTCTGTAAGTTTAAGCTTGCGCAGGTCGATGCCCCTTAGCTGAATTGCCACCACAGTGTCTTGAATTTGTTCTTTCAGCTGTGGCAGAAAACGGATACCCATCAGCGACATAAAGGCAATCTCATAGGGAATTTTCATCTGAATCAGCCCCTGAATGATCTCTCGGTCGGAAGATGTGCTGAGAATGAATGCCGAGCATAGGATGATGAACATGCGCAGTACAAAGCTTAGTGCAGTTGCAATGCCGTTTTGCGTCAGCACAGGTACCGAAAACAGCTCAACAAGAACCTTGCCGCCTTTCACAAAAACACTTTGAATCAGTGCGATTACCAAAATAACATTCAAAAAGTTTTTGCAGCTTATCAGTAACTCCTTCCGTTTACCGCCGAACAAAGCAGTGCAAAGTGCCGCAACAAACAGGAGAAACACAAGGGGAAACACGTTGTTATAAAAAATTGCAAGGGTGGATAGAACAGCCACAACGCAAAGCTTTGAGCGCGGGTCTGCTTTACTCAGCATAAACCGTACCCCCTCGAACCGTAAGAACCTTGTCGGCATTCTTCTGTACAAAGCTGTTGTCATGGCTGATGACGGCAACCCCAATCTGTTCGCCCTGAATCAGCTGTTTTAAAAGTGCCGAGAGCTCCGCCACCTTGCCTGTATCCAAACAAGCGGTAGGTTCATCCAGCAGCAAAAAGCGTGGTTTTAGGGCCAGCCCTGCTGCCATGGCAAGGCGCTGCTGCTCGCCCCCGGACAATTGCAGCGGAAAGCACTTCCGCAGATGAGACAAACCAAAAAGCTCCAGCATTTTTTGCACACGCGCTTGTATTTCAACCTCGGAAGCCCCTTTATACCTTAGGGCAAAGGCAACCTCGTCCTCCACCGTGGCCGCAAAAAGCTGCCTGGAGGGGTGCTGAAAGCAGTAGCAAACATCCGCTGCAATCTGTGAAATCTGCATATTTTGGATGTTCTCGCCATACACCTCAATTTTGCCCGAGGCTGGCTTGAGAATGGCGGTGCACAGCTTGGCAAGGGTGGTTTTGCCTGCTCCATTTTCGCCTGTAATCGCCGTGAATTCCCCCTGATAAAAAGCAAAAGATGCATTTTTAATTACAAAATCTTTCGACTTTGGGTAGCGGTAGCAAACGTCTGCCGCCTCAATGGCAGGCTGTGTCTGTATCATGAAAATGCTCCTTTGCTGTGCCGTTTTCCAATCTGATTATTCTATTGCATATCTGTAAATTTTCGTCCATGTGGTCTACCATTATAATGGTCTTACCATTTTGTGCAAGGCTTTTCAGAATGGGCAGCAGTTTTTTTCTACCCTGTGCGTCCACAAAAGCAAGTGCCTCGTCAAATAAGAGCACAGAGGCATCCATGCTGAGGGCACAGGCAAGGGCAACAAGCTGCTTTTGTCCGCCCGAAAGCAGGGCAGGCTTTGCCCCTCGGTGCCCGCTCAAACCCACGCAGTGCAAAGCCCAATCAATGCGCCTTTCTATTTCCTGTGGAGCAATGCACAGGTTTTCAAGCCCAAAGGCAATTTCGTCCTCCACCGTTGGCATAAAAACCTGTGTTTCGGGGTTCTGGAACACCATACCGATTTTGGTAGAAACCTCCGCCATGCTCATCTCTGCCAAATTGCAGCCCAGTATTTTAACTAGGCCCGCTGTTTCGGCGGGAATGAAACGGGGAATTATTCCGCATAAGCAATGTAGCAGGCTGCTTTTTCCGCTCCCGCTTTGCCCGCATATGCCAACGATATCGCCGCGATTGGCGCTAAAGCTGATTTCAGAGAAAATCTTGCGCTGCCCATAAGAAAGGGAAAGCCGGGTTACCTCTACAGCCGATAATGATTCCATAATAATTCCTTTTTTATTTCACAATGATCTCGCACAGCTGCTTCGCCCACCTTTGGCTGAACGCGTCTTTTCTCACCACAACCATATAAGGGCCGCTGTTTTCATCCAACGCGGTACCGTCCATTTCCCAGGCCAACCATATGTTATCCCTATCGGCCACCTCGGCGGCGGAGAGCGTAACGGCGTACCCATCAATGGATGAAAGCACAACCTGTGCGCTGTCGCTTACAAAAACCCCTTTAAACTCCAGCACATCGATCAGTGCGGCACCCTTGAATGTTCTTTCTATCGGGGACTTTCCATTGGATTTTTGCACGGCAGAAAACTCTTGCACCTTAATACTGCCCAAATCCTGCGATGTGATTGTCGCCGCGGTTTGACCGCTCGCTGTCACGATAATTTCCTTTTGTGATGCCTGTTGCAGCTTGCCTTCGGCGCGTTGCATGTTCAGCACAGCCAAAACGCCCACCACAGCGGCAAGCACCGCAATCGTGGCTATAATGATGAAATTGGTACTGATTCTCTTGTTTGGACCGCCCATATGTATCACTTCTCCATCCACAATCAATCGGCATTAAACAACACAATTCCCTCCCGAAAATTCGAGGGGGAATCTTTGTTTTATCTCTGCATTTCGCGTGCGTCGGTGTTCGAGACTTTCTCGTATTGTTCAAACAACCCAAATGCCGCTAAACGCTTTCGAATGCCGTAGGCAATCAGCCCTCCCATTCCTCCCGAGAGAGCTCCCGCGCTCAGGCTTAATAAAAGGGGAATCGCAGGCAGCCTAAAAAACAGGAAATTGGAAAGCAGTGTACCCAATAGATTGGAAGCAAGCCCACAGGCAAACATTTTTATTTTATAATCCTTTACCTTTTTGAAAAGCAGCAAAGTTACGTCCACCGTAATGCCCGGCAGAAGGTATGTAATTAAGCTAAGTATGCCGTGGCTTCCCGATACACCTGTGGCAATAACAATAACAGCTTGAACTGCGGCAATGGTTGTGCCGCTGCCCGTTTTGCCCACAAGTGCCGCACCCAGCACAATCCACAGCATATAAATGCCGCCGGCAACCGAGCCGCCGGGAATGAGCAAAGGCCCCGTAATAAAATGTACAAGAGGCACAACCACAGGTTTAACCGCAATACCAAGGGCAGCCATGCTTGCCATCAGCACCAAATCGAACACAGTATATTTTAAAAACCAGCGAGAAATACTCATCACCCGCTTTCTAAAAAAATTGCTTTGGAGTCGGGGCTTTCAGGTGCCCCGACTCCAAAATGTAAAATGAAAAGGAGTTTTATAAGTACTCATAAGGTGCGGTAGCCGCCACGCGGAAGTTATTTTGCGGTGACGAAAGCCAGATTTCTGACGCAGGTATTTTTTGGCAGACCGCCAAAGTATGTTTCAAGCTCGCCCTTATCGTTCAGTAGGATGATGCCTTTTGCAATATCTGCTTTGGCAATTTCTTTTTCATAACCGTCTGCGGCGGTAAAGGTGTAAGCTTCGGCATCGTTCATGCTCAGCAGCTCAAACAGCTTGCTCACGGAAACGCCTATTTTCTCGCCGACGGTGGTTGTGCCTGCCGCAGTCAAACAGCTGTTAAACGAGACCAATGCGTTTTCATCTGCCCGGATGCTCAGGAGATTTTGTACACGCATGCCCTCGGGGATTTTATCGCCTGTTATCTTAGGCGCGTGCTCACCCGCTGTGGTAATTTGAGCGGAAGAGAGAATTGCAAAGGTTTCGCTTTTTTCAAGCCCATCTGCCGCGGTAATTGCCAGCTTCGCAGTGGCGTCATCGAACCCTGCTGCTGCCAGCAGTTCTTTGCCCGAAATAGTCTTTTCATCCTCGTAGTCGGTTGCTGCAAGCTTTTGAAACGCGGTTTCCATAAAGGCGATGTTACCCGCGGCTACCTTTGCGGGCGCGGCAGTTTCATTTAAATGAATATATTTGATGTTTTTAACCCAGTACATTGCCCGTTCTTCGGGAATGACAACCCACACAGGTGCTTCTTTTTCGGTAAGGGGCTTTCCGTCTACACCGTATACGAGCAGAATTTGCCTTTGTGCCAACACTTCGCTCGGTATTTCCATCGAGTAGCCATCGGCTGCCTCAAAGCGCAGGGACTGGAGCTTATCCTGTGCAAGGCTGTATTTTTCCAGCAGCTTGTTAAAGTCGGCACCGGTCACAGTAATTTTGGATTCGCCCGAGGTGGATTTTTGAAGAACCTCCATCGTAATTGGCTCAAACGCCGTGATTCCGCTTACGTCCACTGTCACATCGGCCCCGGCAACATTTTTTAGGGTAAAGCTGCCCGCTGTTGCCGCAATTGCCTCACCTTGGCTTGCGGAGCTTTGGCTCGTAGTGCTTGGGCCTTCGGAGGCTGATTCAGCTTTTGGCACCTGGCTTTGGCAGGCGGTTGCCAAGCTCATCATAGCAATCGCGGTTAATATGGCAAAAATTTTCTTCATGAAAAAGCTCCCTCAATTATTCTGATTCAAATCAATTGCACGTCAAAAACGGCAATAAAAAAAGCAACCCTTAAAAAAGGTTGCCAATACACAGACCGTGCTACAACTTAACCGTAGCACGTATCGTATACTATGCAATCCCCTTTTCGAAAGGAAGGTGACAAAATTTCTTTTGTCGCCCAGGCTTTGTTCCATAGGCAAGTGCCCTTAGGCCGCAGCAAGCTGCCAAAGCTCGGAGATGTTGAATTTACGCATAGTATACCGTGAAGTTGAGATATTGTCAATGTTTTAACTTCTAATTATTACACAAAATTATTTTGCATTAACATACGCAAACAGCCAATACTGCTAAACATTTAAATAAATCAGCCCAATAATTGATAAATCGTTGAACACTCTTTTTCCAAGCTCCAATATTAGTCCACTTGTATTTTAAATGTTGGTATATTTATACAAATATTATAGGAATAAATTTTCATTAAGCACTTGATAAACATTTGACAAATTACTGCTTATCCTGTATCCTTTATATGTATATCTATAGGAGTATAAACTTTCAAACGACCTTACATATTTTTTAGATTACAACGATAAACATTGCTTTTTACTTCTATTTCATAACCGGAACGCTTTAAAGTGTGAGGTAAAAACAATTTGAAACTTGAAATGTTTTGTTATGCGGATACACCGCTAGGGCTACGACAGCCTCGGCCGAATATGCATAACCCGAGTGCCACAGCTTACGCGCTTTGGCACCGTTTTTGCTGTCCGAAAGCAGCCGTTAAACTAGAACGGCC
The DNA here is from genome assembly GCF_032017025.1 of Hydrogenoanaerobacterium sp. Classification (NCBI taxonomy): domain Bacteria; kingdom Bacillati; phylum Bacillota; class Clostridia; order Eubacteriales; family Oscillospiraceae; genus Hydrogenoanaerobacterium; species Hydrogenoanaerobacterium sp. The sequence continues at coordinate 40,052 of NZ_DALZQO010000022.1, read as the reverse complement.
GATTGCATGTTGATGATTGAAGCAACAGGGAATGCGGCGTTAACGCTAAAAACCCCTTGGTTCAATTCTCATATAGTAAAATGAAAAAATTTATGAAAAGGAGGAGGACAAATGGCTAAAGAAGGAAGTAAAGGAGTATTCGACAAAGAATATTCCAGACGCCAGTTCCTTAAAATTTCAGGTAAGGGCTTAGCTGGCGTTACCATGACTGCGGCAATGCTTTCTTTATTCGGATGTACTCAAAACGAGGTAGACGAGGAACTTGTTTCCGTAACGCCATTGCCTATAGGCCTGCTAGTAGCCAACCGTGCAAAATGCGTGGGCTGCCAGCGTTGCGAGACCAACTGTACACTTGCCAACGACGGTAAGGCAATGCCCACCATTTCTCGCCTGAGAATGCGCGAAAACCTCAATGTAGGCGAAGAGGGTGTGACAGATAACTATCGCCATGGTGATGGTATTTATGGTGTTTGGAACTTTGGTCCAACTACCTGCAAGCAATGCAAAGATCCAAAATGCGTTGCGGCATGTCCGGTTAAGGCAATTTCTGCCCACCCCGAAACAGGCACACGCGTAATCGACGAGGAAAAATGCGTCGGCTGCGGAATGTGCAAAAATGCTTGTCCGTGGCATATGCCAAATGTGGACCCAGATACGAAGAAATCCACAAAGTGCATCACATGCGGAGCATGTGTGGCAGGCTGCCCGACAGGGGCTCTTGCTATTATAGACTGGAAGGACATTGCAACTGCAATGTAACCGCCGTACACGCAAGGATACCGAACATTTCTTAAAGGAGGTCATATCAAATGGCATATGGTTGGACCGGAAAACTTCTCCGCGTAAACCTTACAACAGGCAAAATTGCGGAAGAAGATTCCTCGAAATACAACAAATACATTGGCGGCACCGGCTATGGCGACCGCATTATGTATGAAGAAGTTCCCGTTGGAACAAAACCATACGATGAGGCAAACAAGATCATTTTTGCGATTGGCCCTAATACAGGCACAAGCGCGCCATGTTCTGGCAGAACCACGATCACATCTCTGAGCACCTTTACAAAGGGCAACATGGTGGTCAACGCTCACATGGGCGGCGAGTTTGCTGTTCATCTTAAATATGCGGGCTTTGATGCTGTGGTGATCGAAGGAAAATCTGCATCCCCCGTATACCTCAAAATAGACAACGACTCTGTAACACTGGAAGATGCGTCTGCGCTGTGGGGCAAAACAACCCGCGAAACCAGCGTTGCCATCATTGACAAGCACGGGCAGGGCTATACCGTTACTTCCATCGGTCTTGCAGGTGAAAACATGGTAAACCTCTCCTGCGTCATCAATGCTGCAAACCACTGCGGCGGTGCGGGTTCAGGTGCTGTTCTCGGCTCCAAAAACCTAAAAGCAATTGCCGTATACGGCAAAGGCTCTGTACAGGTTGCCAACCCGCAGGAAATTCTTAAGCTGAACAACTATGTGCTCAGCGACCTTATCGGTTCAAACAACAACCATGTTGTTCCCTCTACCGAGCGTCCGTGGGCTGAGTTTTCCGACAAGGGAAGCCGCTGGACAGGACGTCCGGGTCTTACCTGGGGTGCTGCCGAGGGCGGCCCTGTTGATACGGGAGATTCCCCTCCGGGAGAGCCAAACAAGGTTGGCTATCGCTGCCAGAAAGCGCACATGGACTACGGACCGGTTTCTGAAAAATACACCGTAAAGATGACAGGCTGTACTTCATGCCCCATCCGCTGCTCACCGGCTGTCTATCTGCCCGAGCTTGAAAAAGAAGGCTATGTTGCGGCTGTATCCAATACCTGCATGCCAAACTTCATGTGGGCGGGGATCATGAAAAATCACAAGGATTATGTTGAAAAAGATGACGGCTTATTTTACTGCAACGTCGCATCGTTGTCGACTGCAGATGACCTCGGACTGTGGGATAACTACGGTGAACTCCCCAAAACGATTACATACTTCATCAACAACGACCTTTTAAAAGAAATCCTTCCCAAAGATGAATTCGATTCGCTCAAATGGGATCTTTACGAGGCAGGCGACCCTGCTTTCATTAAGGACATTATGTACCGCATTGCCAAGCAGGAAGGCGTGCTTGCTACATTGGGCGAAGGTGCTTACTTTGTTAACGAGCGCTACAAAGAGCTGCTTGGCGGCAAGTACCTCAACGACCAGAAGATGTCTCTTTGGTCACCTCTGGGCTGGTCCAAACATCACGGCAACGAAACCGCAGCACAGGTTGGTGCGCTTACAAACGTGTTCTTTAACCGCGACTGTATGTGCCACACCATTGTCAACATTGTCGGCTCGGGCCTTCCATATGACCTGCAAAAGGGCATCATAGAGGAACGCTTTGGCGTGGGCGCGCTGGATAAGCCCAAGGCTTACACCCCCATGAATCAGGCAAAAGCTAAATTTGCCAAATTCGGTGTGGTAAGACAGACGCTGCACGATTCCTTTACGCTGTGCAACTGGGTATGGCCGATGACCTTATCGCCAAGAAAAGACAGGGGCTATAAGGGCGACCTCTCCGTTGAAGCACAGTACATGGCTGCTATCACAGGTGAGAACTGGACAGAGGAGTCTTTGGACTTTGCTGCAGAAAGAGTTCTTCAGCTTCAAAGGGCATTGCAGGTAATGTGGCTTGGTACAACGGATATGCGCAATGAGCATGACGGTGCCAATGATTGGGTGTTTGATATGGACCCCGATTTGAAGCCGTTTGAAGAAGGCACAGTCAAGATGGACCGCGAGGATATGAAAGTTGCGCACACCATGCTTTACAAGGAGATGGGCTGGGACGAAAAAACCGGCGCGCCTACTCGTGAAACACTTGAGAAATTTGACCTGAAAGACGTTGCTGACAAGCTCGCAGAGCTTAACCTTCTCCCCTAAGAACCATTCTTAGCATAAATTTGGGTGAAGGGCATGTGCCCTTCACCTAAATTTAAAAAAGTAATAAGTCAAAAGGTGATTTTATGTCGGATAAATTGGAGCTTACAGACGAACAGCTGAAAGAAATTGAAGAAAATATGGATCCGGAGACCTTGGCGGCAATTGACAAGGCGCTTGACGAGGTGGAAAAAGAAAAGGCAAAAGCTTCAACAACCACACCATCTCAAATCTTGGCTGACCACATAAGAAGTATCAACAAAACAGAAAAGCTTGCTTGCCTTTCTAAAATTAAGCTTCAGCCTCCCGCAGGTCTTACAAGGGAGAATGTAGCGGAACTTGTAAAAAATCTTGAACATGACACTGCACTTGCCGGCATAGCAACCATTGCCGGTAAAAACGACATCTATTTATATGACACAAAGCTGTGGACCGAAAGGTTCGCCGCCGTTCAGGCCTTGCTTGAGGATAAAGATATTATTGCAACGATTGCCGCAGCGGCAAGACACGACTGCAAGGTATACCCAAGGCCGCTCAGAACAGTTGCTTTGATGGATAGCCCTTATTTCTATACGAAAGACGAAATACTCGGGGCTATTGCAAGAATGAAACTGGAAGATGGCTATGAGGATATTGACACTGTGAAAGCCAGCAACGGAAATATCTGCATCTATTCCTCTGAGTTTATGAGTAAGAAATATGCGCAATCACTTTGCGAGTTCATAGAAGTGGAGCGGAACCTTTGCCAGTAACAGGCAAAACGGTACTGCGTGAAGACCTAAGCCGCTGCTGTGCACTTGACAATGCTGCAGACGCAGGTGTAAAATTAAGGGGAAACTCTTCGGATTGTTCGGTCTCGAACCGTGCCGACCGAAATACCGGCATACCCCTTGCGTCATCTTTGCAATGTCTGAACCAAAACCGCACAGTTTGCGTCTGCAATCGAAATTTGTGCTGTGAGCAAAAGTTTGGCATACCGTCGAAAAACCACCTGCATAAACAATCAAAAAATTAAAAATAAGGAGATTATGAAAATGTTTGGGAAAATTGGTATGGGGGAGCTTCTCCTCGTTTTGGGTATTGTTCTTTTAATTTTTGGCCCATCCAAGCTGCCCGCGCTTGCAAAAAGCATGGGTCAGGCCGTCAAAGAGTTCCGTAAGGGCTCGCAGGAGGTTACCAGCAAAATAGAAAAGCTCGCCGACGAGCCGGTTGAAGTCGAGCCGAAAGAACAAGAAACAGCTGCTAAGTAAAAAGCAAGCATGCGTTTAACAAATAACTATAACTTTGGGAGGCACAGCCCTTGAGGAAGAAAAATGAAATGCCTCTTTTAGACCATTTAGGCGAACTCAGACGCAGGCTTGTAATCGTTGTTGTTACCAATGTGGTTGCAGCTATGATCATTTTCGGATATGCCGGGGTAGTAATGGAGTATCTGCTCGCTATCAACCCCGGAATGCAGCTAGTGTACATTTCACCGTCCGAGTTATTTCTAATTTACATGAACATTTCCTTTTTGGCGGCGTTTGTTGTCTGCAGCCCCATTACCATTTATCAGGTATGGGCGTTTGTGGAAAAAGGCCTGTATAAACGGGAAAAGATTTATGTTCTGTTTTCGCTGCTGTTTGGTTTGATATGCTTCGCGGGGGGAGTTTATTTCTGCTACAGAATGGTGCTTCCGGTTACCTTGCAGTTCTTTACCCGTATTGCAATCAGTGAAGTAAAGGCTATGATTTCCGTAAAATCTTACACAAGCTTCGTTAATGTTATGCTGCTTAGTTTTGGGCTTGTTTTCGAAATGCCTGTAATTGTGTTTATGCTTACCAAGCTGGAAATTTTGAAACCCAAATTTTTGAAGCAATACAAGGGTGTTATGATTATTATCATCTTTATTGTTGCTGCAATCGTCACACCGCCTGATGTAATTTCGCAGCTGATGCTGGCGATCCCTATGGTGATATTGCTATATTTGAGCATTTTGATTAGTGTAGTGGTGGATAAAATGAACACCAAACGCCATAAAAAAGAAGAGCTCGAACAGGTAGCATAGCAAAAAATTTTAATGTAAAAATTGCAACAGGTTTAACCTGTCAGATAAAAATGCTCTTTCACAAAAGTGGAAGAGCATTTTTATCTGACAAAATTTTTTGCAGCCTTACTCCTTTGTAAATAACAGAAAGCTTAAGCGCGGGCTAAATCGTTGGTTGTTGCGGAATCTACTTAAAAGAAGAGGCAGGCGGCTTCGCACCGCACCTTCGCTGCCCGGTTGCACCTCAGTGCCCTTTGTGTTAAAATAAAGCCTGCCGCTAATTAAGGCAGTTTGTAACATAAAACTGCCGAAGAATAAAGGAGCCTATACTATGAGTAAGCTCGTCTGGAACCCCGGAACCCTGCTTGCGCCCGTGCCGCCCGCGCTGGTAAGCTGCGGTACCCTTGAACACCCCAATGTCCTAACCGTTGCATGGACAGGTATTGTATGTACCAAGCCCACCATGACCTATGTATCCATCCGCCCCAGCCGCTACTCGTACAAGCTGATTCGTGAAAGCGGTGAGTTTGTTATCAACCTCACCACCAAAGAGCTGGTACGTGCGTGCGATTACTGCGGTGTACGGTCGGGTGCCAATGAAGATAAACTGGCCGCCTGCAAGCTTACCGCAGAGCCCGCCAGCAAGGTTTCCGCGCCTTTGATTGCGCAGAGCCCGCTCTCGCTGGAATGCCGCGTAAAAGATGTGCTTCCGCTTGGCTCGCACGATATGTTTTTAGCTGAAGTTGTTGCGGTAAACGTCGACGAGCAATATGTAGACAAAGCAGGCAAGCTACACCTCGGTAAAAGCGGGCTGATTGCCTACGCGCACGGCGAATACTTTGAACTTGGCGCAAAGCTGGGCAGCTTTGGCTACTCGGTGCGAAAAAAGCCTGCGCCCGGCAAGCGCAAACCCAAGAGAAAATAGCAAAATAGCAATAAAAAGACTGTACTTTAAAGGTACAGTCTTTTTTCTCTTTATTCTATTTACCCTTTCACGCTACCCAACGTCACGCCGCGTACAATAAATTTAGACAACAGCAGGTAAACGATGATGACGGGAATAATCGCTACCGCAATCAGCACATACACCTGCCCCATATCAAACTTCAAAAAGTCGGCACTGCGCAGCTGTGCAATCAAAATCGGGAGTGTTTTTTTGTTTTTTGAATCCAACAGCAGCGCAGGCATAAAATAGTTGTTCCATGCGCCCACAAAGGTGAAGATTGCCTGCACGGCAATGGCCGGCTTCATAATAGGGATTACAATGGTATTGAATGTGCGAAGCTCGTTGGAGCCGTCCATACGTGCCGCCTCAATGATCTCCAGCGGCAGTGAGCTCTCCATGTACTGCTTCATAAAAAAGAACACGATAGGAGATGCGATGGAGGGGATGATCAGCGGTGCAAACGAATCCCTAAGCCCCATCGAAACCATCAGCCGTACAAAGCCCAGCGCCGAAACCTGAGTGGGCACCATCATAATCAGCATAATAAATGTAAATGCCGCTTTTTTATACTTAAAGTCGTAAGCGTAAATACCGTAAGCGGTCATCGCTGAAAAATATGTACTAAACGCTGCCACACTGGTGGAAACAAAAAGGCTGTTTCTAATGCCGGATAAAACAGGAAGGTTCTCGTTTTTTAGTACATTTTTTAAGTTCACCAGCAGGGACTTTCCAGGCAGAAAAGAGAAGCTCTTCTGGATATCCGGATGGGCGCGGGTAGAGTTGATGATAAGAATATAAAAAGCAAACAGGCAAAGGAAGGTGAGGAGGATGAGCACTGCATAGCTGATGATGCGCCGAATGGTAAGTAAAATCGGGCTGTTGCTACGGCTACCCGCTGCAAGTTCTCGCATTATCTCCCCCTCCTTTTACCGGCTGTATTTTCGGTGAGCGTGAAATAAACAATAACACTTAAGGCAGCGGAGATAAAGAACAGGATTACTGAAACTGCACCACCCATGCCATAGTTTTTACTGTATAAGTGTTTATTCAGGTACATAATCAATGTCATGCTGGTTCGGTTCGGGTTACCGGTGCTGTTGGTTAATATCTGCGGCACGTCAAACATCTGAATACCGCCGATCATCGAGGTAATGATTACATAAATGAGTATTGGGCGGATCAGCGGAAGGGTGACCCTGTAGAAAATTTTGTTGGGGGATGCGCCGTCTATTTCGGCGGCCTCAAACAGTGAGGTGTCTACACCCATAATCGCCGCCATTAGCAGAATGGTGGTGTTGCCGAACCACATCAAAAAGTTCATCAGCGCAACCAGCCCTCGGGTGCCCCAGATATTCGATAAAAAGCGGAACGGTTCCGCTCTACCCAAGCTGAGCAGGATATTGTTAACCGGGCCGGCATCGGAAAACAGGGCGAAAAACAGCATCGAAAATGCGGTGGCCATAATCAGGTTAGGCAGATAGATGACCGTCTTAAAAAATCCGGTGGCTTTCAGCTTTAACCGCAGGTCGGTAAACCAAGACGCCAGCAGCAGCGATACAATAATTTGGGGCACAAAGCCCAGTATCCAAATAACGACGGTATTTCCGAAATATTTGGGCAAATCCCCATCCTTAAAAAGTGCAGCATAGTTACTAAGCCCCACAAAGCTGGGGCCAACCTGCTTAATGCCCACCATGTAATTTTCGAAAAAACTGTTGTAAAAGGTAGAAAGCAGCGGAATAAGCGAAAATATGGTATATACAATAAAGAACGGTGCCAGAAAAAAGTAGCCCCATTTTGCATAGCTGATGGATTTTCTCCTTTTCGCAGACAAAGCCTTATCAGGCATAAAATCACCTCAATTATTATAGTAACGCAAGCCGTGCAAAGGGCGATATGCAGGGCGGCAAAAACCCGCCCCGCATATCAGCTGACCATCGTTTTTACGGTATTTTTTTATGGAATCAGGCGGGCGCTTTCAGGTTCGGGTACTTTTCAACGACTGCGGTGTAGAAGTTGGAGAGTGCCTCCTCCTTGCTTACATTGCCGTCAAAGTAGTCTTTAAACGCTCCCTGCAGTTCCTCGTTCAAGCCCTGATCGTAGTCGCCGATATTGCTCATATCAATTTTGGGGGCAGCTTCGGCAAACAGTGCAATGTGGTTTTGTCCGCCCAAAAATTCAGACTTATAATCGCTGTTTGCAATTTCGCCCATAGCGGTCTTGTTGTTGGTGTAATCTTGTGTATCCAGGGTAATTTTCTTCATTGTCTCTTTGTCGCAGGTAAGGGTCTTCATCACTTCTTTTACGAGGTCGAGGTTGTCGCTGCCCTTAGCGGCGCACAGCCAAGTACCGCCCCAGTAATAGCTCTGTGGGCCCTGGCATACAGCGTAATCGCCGAAGATTCCGTTGCCGACTTCCTCTTTGCCGCCATCTGCCAACGGAGTTGCGAGGGAGTTACCCAGCAAAGTAAAGTTGATGCCCCAGGTGGAATAGAAGAATCCGAACACCTTGCCGTTTGGCCCCTGATCGGCGCTCCACTCGGGTGCCCACAGCGAGGTCTTGTTGTTGTAGCCCTTATCGGTGTATTCCTTCGTCTGGTCAATCCACTTCATCATGTTTGGGTCAACCACGATGTTGTCGTTTTCGTCCACCCAGGGAGCAGACATGTTGTTCGAGAAGGTACGGTAAGAATCGTCGTAGCCCGAAAGCATCTTATAGCCTTTGGCGTTTGCCTTTACCGCTACCGCGTTAAATTTGTCCCAGTCGCTAAGCTGTTTCTGAACTTCAGCGGGGTCGTCGGTACCCAGTACATCTTTGGCAATCGAGCGGCGGTAAGCAAACAGCCCCGGTGTTGCCTGCCATGTAACACCTTTCAGTACGCCTTTATCATCGGTTACAATCTCCTGCGTGTAGGCATACTGGTCAGCCATATCCGCATCCGTTAAGCCTACATCCTTTTTTACGTCCAGCGTGTAATCGCTTTTAATGTATTTCGAGGCGTAGTCGGCCTCCACCAAAAACAGATCAATTTTATCTGCAGCGGAGTCCTGATTCAACAAGGCGGCATCCAGCTTATCCTGATAGGCATTGTTCTGATTCGGGGTAATAACAAACTCAACGGTAATGCCGTCGGGTACCTTGCCTGCTTTTGCAAAGTACTCTTCAAAACGGCTTTTGAACTCGTCGTTCCAGCAGTAGATGCGAAGAACTTTTTCTGAGCCGCTCGTGCTGGCGGGTTGAGCCGCAGAAGATGCCGGGGTGGATTCCGCAGATGGTGCGGCGCTACTGGCGGCATTGTTGCCGCAGGCGGTAAATATTGAGAGGATTAATGCGCATGCCAAAACAATCGCTAAATGCTTTTTCATATTATTTCCTCCTTAAATTAAACCTGTCGGTTTTAGGAACTGTGTTACAGCTGCCTTACCGACCGCCCTTCCTGGAGCTCTCCTCCAATTACAATGCGTTCCGGCAAGGTAGTTCTTGGCCGCTCAATCAAATCTACCAGCTGCTGCGCCGCCGTTCTACCCAGGGAGGTAGTGTCCTGCCGCAGGGTGGTAAGCTTGGGCACCAATACCCGCGAAAGGTAGATTCCGTCATAGCCCGATACCGAAATATCCTCCGGTATCGAGAGACCGGCCTCAAGAATTGCATTCATTCCTCCTACGTAGGAGAAGTCGTCAGGGAACATAATACAGGTGGGCCTGTTTTTTAATGCCAGTAGTTCACGCGTACGGCGCGCCACTGCTTTGGGGTCGTGGTAGGCACCCTCCAAAACATACTCCTCGGGCGTGTCAATACTCAGCTCATCACAAGTTTTGTAAAAGCTTGCCAGACGGTTCTGGGTAACCGAGGTATCTTCGCCGTGGATAAAAGCGATTTTGCGGTGCCCCTTATGGTGCAGATAACGCACCAAGTCGCTCACACCCTGAATGTTGTCTGAAATAATTGCTGTTCTGTTGTTAAAGATATGGTCAATGGTTACCACCGGAATTTCGCTGTTGACCAGCTCAACCACCTCGGGGTCGTTAAAATCCACACACGCAATCACCACGCCATCCACGCAGCGGTAATGGCAGTGCTCGAGGTATGAGGTTTTGCGCCCGCCTATGTTGCGGTTGATAAAGGTAATGTCATATCCGCTTTTTTCCGCTTCTACCTTAAAGCTATCCAGCACTGTGGAAAAGTACTCATGGGTTAGGCCGCTTTGGGTGTCATCGGTAAACAGTACGCCAATGTTGTAGGTGCGGTTGGTTTTCAGCGTACGCGCCGCGGAGTTTGGCATATAGCCCATCTCCTTGGCTGCTTGGCAAATAATTGTGCGGGTTTTTTCACTGATATCCTGATGCCCGTTGAGTGCTTTGCTGACAGAAGCGACGGAAACGCCGCAACGGAGAGCAATATCTTTAATGGAAACCATGTTGTGTTCCTCCTGCCAATTTCAGTTAATCGTTTTCTTACTGTAGTATAACAGAAGTTGCCAGTTGGAGCAAATTTTTAACTTAATCGTTTTCGCAACTTGAGTATAGCCGAATATTTACAGTTTTTCAAGTATATTTTTCTGATTTTTAACGTTATTTCCAATTTTTGTTTAATTCTACAAAACAATCTCATTTAATTTGTGCGGTTTACTTATAGTTTCTACAAGAACCAAGATAATCGAAGTAAACGTTTAAATAAAAACTCGTAAATCTAGTAATTTGTTCATGTTTTGTATGTTTCGCAACTTTTCATGATCAATTTGCAAAAAATCACATGAATTATCTGAATTATTGAGGTCTGAAAATATTTATTCGCTTCTGCTATTGCTTTTTACTGTAAAATGTTTTAATCTTAATGCATAGAAACCCTTGCTCGTTCTTCTTAATCGTTTTCGCAACTATATTCCAACCTCGCCCTTTGGGCAAAAGGAGACTGTTTATGCAGTACGGATATTTTGACGATAAGAAAAAAGAGTATGTGATTACAACTCCGCGCACGCCTTTGCCCTGGATCAATTACTTGGGCAGCGAGGACTTTTTCTCCCTCATCTCCAACACTGCAGGCGGCTACAGCTTTTACCGCGACGCAAAGCTGCTGCGCCTTACGCGTTACCGCTACAACAACTGCCCCGGCGATGTTGGCGGGCGCTACTACTACATTAAAAATAAAGACGAGGTGTGGAACCCGGGCTGGCAGCCTGTAAAAACCGAGCTGGATCACTACCGCTGCCGCCACGGCTTGGGGTATACGGTAATCGAGGGGGAAAAGAGCGGCATATCCGCGGCTCTTACTTGTTTTGTCCCATTGGGCGAGCATTGCGAGGTTGACCGTTTAGCGCTTACCAACCATACTGCCAAACCCCAAACACTTACGCTGTTTAGTTTGGTAGAGTTTTGTTTGTGGAACGCCGTGGATGACGCCAGCAACTTTCAGCGCAACTTTTCCACAGGCGAGGTGGAGGTGGAGGGTAATTCCATCTACCACAAAACCGAATACCGCGAGCGGCGCAACCACTATGCTGTTTATGCTGTAAATAAGCCTGTTGCAGGCTTTGATACCGACCGCGAAAGCTTTTGCGGCGCGCACAATGGTTTCGAAGCCGCCGAAGCTGTGTTTGAGGGTAAGCCGCGCAATAGCGTCGCCAGCGGCTGGGCACCCATTGGCTCGCACTGCCTGGAGGTGACGCTTCGCCCCGGCGAAAGCAGCAGTTTTATCTTTGTGCTGGGCTATGCCGAAAACCTGCCGGAGAAGAAATGGTCTGCCCCCGGGGTTATCAACAAAGCCTCCGCACAGCGCATGCTAGCAAAATTTCAAACCGACGTACAGGTGGAGGAAGCCCTCACCGCCTTAGGCACTTATTGGGAAGACCTTCTCTCAAAATTCCGCATTGGGTCTGAGGATGAGAAGCTGAACCGCATGGTGAACATTTGGAACCAGTATCAGTGCATGGTCACCTTTAACATGAGTCGCAGCGCAAGCTACTACGAAAGCGGCATGGGGCGCGGCATGGGCTTTCGCGATTCCTGCCAGGATTTACTGGGCTTTGTACACCTGATACCGCATCGGGCACGCCAACGTATTTTGGATATTGCCGCCACTCAATTTGAGGACGGCAGCACCTACCACCAGTACCAGCCCCTCACCAAACGGGGGAATACAGACGTTGGCAGCGGTTTTAACGATGACCCGCTTTGGCTGATTGCCGCCACCGCCGCCTATCTGCGCGAGACAGGGGATTTTGGTATTTTGCAGGAGTCGGTACCCTTTGATAACAACACCGAAAAAGCACAGCCCTTGCTGGAGCACCTGCGCCGCAGCTTTGAGTATACCGCAACCCGCAAAGGCGCCCACGGCTTGCCGCTGATTGGCAGGGCAGACTGGAACGATTGCCTGAACCTCAACTGCTTTTCCGACCAGCCGGGCGAAAGCTTTCAGACGTGCTCCAACTTTGAAAGCGGCAGGGCAGAGAGCGTGTTTATTGCCGGTATGTTTGTTAAATACGGCACAGAATACGCCGAAATCTGTGAGCATCTCGGCAAAACAGAGGAATCCAGCCGTATCCGTGCGCAGGTACAGAAGATGTACGACACTGTGCTGGACGCAGGATGGGACGGTGAGTGGTTCCGGCGGGCATACGATGCCTTTGACGCCCCTGTGGGCAGCCGCGAATGCGATGAAGGACAGATTTTCATTGAACCGCAAGGCATGTGCGTCATGGCAGGTATTGGCGTAAAAGAAGGTCATGCTGCCAAGGCGCTGCAAAGTGTAAAAGATCGACTAGACACCGAATATGGCATTGTTCTGCTGCAGCCGGCTTACACCACCTATAGGCTGAACTTGGGGGAGATATCCTCCTATCCGCCGGGCTATAAGGAAAACGCGGGTATTTTCTGCCACAGCAACCCTTGGGTATCCTGTGCCGAAGCCGTGCTGGGCAACGGCGACCGTGCGTTTGAAATCTACCGCAAAATCTGCCCCGCCTATCTGGAGGAGATCAGCGAGATACACCGCACCGAGCCCTATGTTTACAGCCAGATGATTGCAGGAAAAGACGCACCCCGCTTTGGAGAAGCCAAAAACAGCTGGCTCACCGGTACTGCTGCATGGAATTTCGTCAATGTAAGCCAGTATATTCTTGGCATACGCCCTACTTTCGATGGCCTGTGTATCGACCCCTGTATTCCAAAAACACTGTCCGGCTTCACTGTCGACCGTATCTGCCGCGGTGTGCGGTACCGCATTACCGTAGATAATTCGGCAGGTGTGCAAAATGGTGTGCGGCGGCTAATTGCAGATGGCATCGAGGTGCCTTACCGCATTGTCCCGTATGCTGTGCACAAAAAAGACTGTATCATCACTGTAATCATGGGGTGAAAGCATGAAATTTCCAAGCAATTTTATTTGGGGGGTTGCTTCCGCCGCTTATCAAATTGAGGGCGGTATAACCGAGGGCGGGCGTACCCCTACCATCTGGGATACCTTCAGCCACATCCCGGGTAAAACCTTTGGGGGGCATACGGGCGATATCGCCTGCGAGCACTACCACCGTTGGGCGGAGGACATCGACCTGATCGCAGCAGGCGGGCTGCATCATTACCGCTTCAGCGTGGGGTGGTCGCGCATCCTGCCCGATGGAGACGGAGAGGCAAACTCCGAGGGGCTTGCCTTTTACGATAAGATTGTGAACCGCTGCCTGGAAAAAGGCATTACGCCCTACCTTACCCTTTACCACTGGGATTTACCCCAAGTTCTGGAGGACAAAGGAGGCTGGCTCAGCCGCGATACCGTAAGTGCCTTTGCGCGGCTCGCGCAGGTGGTGGGTAAGCATTTTTGCGGGCGCGTCAAGCACTATATTACCATCAACGAGCCCCAGTGCATTGCCTCGCTTGGTTACGAAAGCGGCATTCATGCACCGGGCAAAAGCCTATCGCAAAGCCAATTGTTTGAGGTAATGCACAATCTGGCGCTGGCGCATGGTGCAGCTGCCAAAGTGCTGCGCCAAATTGAACCAGATGCCAAGGTAGGGGTTGCAACCACAGGCCGCCTGTGCTACCCTGCCACAGAAGCCCCTGCAGACCTTGCAGCGGCAAAATTCGCCACCTTTGCCCTCTATGATGATGACTGGGTGTTTACTCACCACTTGTTTTTAGATGCCATTTGCTTTGGCCATTACCCCCGCAGCACCGGAACATTTTTAGATCGGCTCATTCTTGCTGTGCCGGGTGAAGATATGGAGGCTGTTCATCAACCACCGGATTTTATCGGGCTCAATGTTTACAACGGGCGCGAGGTGCAGGCGGGAGGCGGCGGTATACCCGAATACACACCCAAGTATGCAGGGTTCCCCCGCACTGCACTGAAATGGCCGGTTACACCCGAGGTTTTGCATTACGGGGTAGCCTTTGTGTGGGAGCGTTACCGCCTGCCAATTTTTATAACAGAAAACGGGCAAAGCTGTAACGACCACATCTTTTTAGACGGAAAGGTGCACGATGCCGACCGAATCGACTTTTTGCACCGCTATTTGCAGCAGCTGACGCTGGCGATTGCCGAAGGCGCTGATGTACGCGGCTATTTTCATTGGGGCCTTACCGACAACTACGAGTGGCACTCGGGTTATGACGACCGTTTCGGTCTTATCTACATTGACTATCCCACACAGCGTCGCATTCCGAAGGACAGCTATTACTGGTACTGTGCCACTGCTGCCCAAAACGGCGAAAGTCTCTGATACCAATTACAGCCATCTCTCATCTCCTTTCCTAAAAAACAAGGCAGGATTACTCTTTTATAGTAACCCTGCCTTGTTTCTTGTTGTTTATTGGGGGATAGAAACGGCAACCGTAGTGCCCTTGCCCTCCACACTTTTTAATGATATTTCACCGCCGTATTTGCCGGCTACATGTTTTACAATCGAAAGCCCCAGCCCTGTGCCGCCAACCTTGCGGCTTCTGCCCTTATCGACACGATAGAAGCGTTCGAATATACGGGGCTGGTCTTCGTACGGAATGCCAATGCCCGTATCGGTTACCGACAAATAAGCCGCACCGCCGTGCGTTTCAAGTGTCACCGTTACACTGCCGCCATCACGGTTGTATTTCACCGCGTTATCCAGCAGGTTCTGCACCAGCGCCTCCATTTCATCGGGCACTGCCTGCACGGTAATATCCTGCGCATCCACCATAACCTGCACACCCCGTGCGGTTATCTGCGGCTGAATGTTCTCAACCACTTCTTCAATTACCTCTTTGAGGTTAACGGGCTCAAGGTTTTGTTCGCTTTCCTCGCTGTTTTCAAGGCAAGAGAGCTTAAGGATGTCTTCAATGAGCATTGCCATACGCTGTGTTTCGTTTTTAATGCGCACCAGATAGTCCTGCACCTTGTCGGGCTCTTTGACCACACCCGCAGCAAGCAGCTCGGCAAAGCCGCCGATGGAGGTAATGGGGGTTTTCAGCTCATGTGAGGCGTTGGCAACAAATTCGCTGCGCATTTTTTCGGCTTTTCGCTCCTGCGTTACATCCGTTATGAGGATAACCGCGCCGTTCGCCTTACCCTGCGCCATCCAGCCAGACTGGATGGCCGTGACATGCACCGAAAGTATCATGCCCACGGGCTGGTTGCCGCTTAAATCAAACAGCGACGAGGTTCCGCCCTCCACCGCATTTTGCACCGCGTCAATCAGTTTAAGCTGGTGGGTGAGCACAAGCAGGTTTTTGCCCTCAACGCTTTTGCTCTCCCCCAAAAATTTTTGTGCCGCTTCGTTGATTTGCAGCACACGCATGTTATGATCCACCAAAATCAGTCCATCTTCCATATTGTTCAGCAGATAATCGGTTTTTTCCTTTTGGTGGGAAAGCTCACGCATGTTTTCGGAGATGTGCTGTGTCAGCGAGTTGATGGTGCTTGCAATGGGCTGCAGCTCGTCAAATTCGGGCAGCACCAGCTTTATTGCATAATCGTCGCTGTCCAATGTTTTGAGGCTGTCCGCCACGCTTGAAAGTGGTTTTGTAATGCTCTTCGCTGTTGACGACGCCAAAACAGGCGAAATAATCAGCGCCAGCAGCAGGCCTGCCAGCAGTGCGGGCAGCAAATCTAAAAACGTGGCATTAATGGTATCCACCGGCGCGGCAATGCGGTAGATGATATCGCCGTCACGCATCGCCACGTACAGCATCGGTCTTCCAAATGTTTCGGAGGAACGTTTTTCGTAGCCGGTACCCGCCGCAATCGCCTGCTTAATTTCGGGGCGGTCGGCGTGATTTGGCATTGTAGCAAAATCAAAGTGCGAATCGCCCAGCACCTCGCCCACTTTGTTCATTACCGTAATGCGGTAATCAAACGACAGCTTGGTGTAAACCTTGGCAAGCTTATCGTAGTCTAGGGTAGAGGTCTCCTCCTGCAGCGAAATCGCTGTCAGAATATCCTTCATATTGCGGACAATGCTCTGCTCTTTGTTGTACTGCAAAATTGCCGCACTGGCAAGCCCCGAGAGCAGCACCACCGCCACGCACAGAAAAATACAACGGATAATGATATGTTTTTTCATGTTACACCTCAATTTTTTCGGCAAGGGCGTACGGCTTGCACATTGCTGACCGCACACCATGCCGGTTGCGTCTGCTGTCTATCTGCCAATAAACTTGTAGCCTATCCCGCGAACCGTTTTCACAAAGCGCGGACGTTCGGCACTATCGGCAAGTTTGGCGCGCAGTGTTTTTACGTGCATATCCAGTGTGCGGGTTTCTCCCACATAGTCGTAGCCCCAAATGTTGTTCAGCAGCTCATCACGTTCCATTACACGGTCACTGCTCATCAGTATTTTAAGCAGTTCAAACTCTTTTAGGGTAAGCTCTACCGCCGCTTTGTCTACCGTCACTTCGCGGTTGCGGATATCCAGCGTGATATCCTTACCGAACAGCACTTCAGGTTCAGGTACGGCAGAAGTGTTTTCAAGGCGGCGCAGCGCGGTGCGAATGCGCGCATTGAGTTCCAGCACGCCAAAAGGCTTGGTGATGTAGTCATCTGCTCCCACATCCAGCCCGCGCACCTTATCCACCTCGCTCGATTTTGCCGTCAGTAAAATTACCTGCACGGCGGCCGTGGCAGGGTTCTTTTTTATTTTTTGCAGTGCGGCCAGCCCGTCGATGCCCGGTAGCATAATATCCAGCAGGATGAGCGAGGGCAACGTGGTTTTCAGCCTCTCCAGCAAATCCTCGGCACATTCAAAGCACTCCACCGCATAGCCAAAGCTTTCCACCGTGCAGCGCAGCAGCTCGCGGATATTGTCCTCATCCTCTGTTGCAAAAATCAGATGGCTCAAAGGGGCTTCCTCCTGTCATTTGCTTTATTTTCATGCATCCTAGTCGCTTTGTGCCTATTGTACCACAAAATTACATAATTTGGGTCTCTTTGTGCAGGCCGGTATCGTAAAAAACAACCCATTCACAAATGTTTACCGCGTGGTCCCCAATGCGCTCAAGGTACTTTGCAATCATCATCAGGTCGATTGCCTGATTCGCTTTTTCTGCATCACTCTCGCCCGAAAGCGTTTTGATGAGCTCGTCGCGCACCACATTAAACAGCTCATCCACCTCGTCGTCGCGCGCAATGGTCTCTTTGGCCTGGTCAAGATTGTTGTCGATAAACGATTTTACACACGCACGCACCATCTGAGTGGCGATATCTGCCATTTCGGGAATGTGCTGTGCCATCGAAAGCGGCTTTTTGCTGTCCAGCCGAATGGTCAGCTCGGCAATATCCGCCGCATGGTCACCAATGCGTTCCATATCGGTAATCATTTTCAGCGCAGTGGAAATGGCACGCAGGTCGCGCGCAACGGGCTGCTGGCGCATCAGCAGGCGCAGGCAACGCGCTTCAATCTGTTTTTCCATATCGTCAACGCTGCGGTCTCCATTGATGATTTCGTTGGCAATTGCGGTATCTGACACTTCGAGCGCTCGAATGGATTTTGCAATTGCTTCTTCTACCATCCCGCCCATTTTTATGAGGTCAAGGTTGAGCTGTTCCAGCTCCATATCAAAACTCGATCTTGCAGCCATTGTATTCTCTCCTTACTATCACTATTATTCTTTGTTTTGCAACGATGTTTGCTTATCCAAAGCGCCCCGTAATGTAATCCTCCGTGCGTTTGTCCTTGGGCATTGAGAACATTCTTTCGGTTTCGTTAAATTCTATCATTTCACCCAGTAAAAAAAATGCGGTTTTATCCGAAATACGCGCCGCCTGCTGCATGTTGTGGGTAACAATGGCGACGGTGTACTGGTCTTTCAGTTCGCTCATCAGCTCTTCAATCTTCATGGTCGAAATCGGGTCGAGCGCAGAGGTTGGTTCGTCCATCAGCAGCACATCGGGCTGCACGCTGAGTGCGCGTGCAATACACATTCTCTGCTGCTGCCCACCCGAAAGCCCGAGCGCCGATTTTTTCAGCCTGTCCTTCACCTCATCCCACAAGGCCGCACCGCGCAGGCTTTTTTCCACAAGGTCGCTGAGCTCCGCCTTAGAGTGCGTTCCGTGCAGGCGGGGGCCATACGCAATGTTGTCGTAGATACTCATTGGAAACGGGTTTGGTTTTTGAAACACCATGCCAATGCGTTTGCGCAGCCAGGTAACATCCACCTCCGGCGCAAATATATCCTGCCCGTGGTAGAGCACCTCACCTGTAATTTTAACACCCGCAACCAAATCGTTCATCCGGTTGAGCGTTTTTAGAAAGGTGGATTTACCGCAGCCCGAGGGCCCAATAAACGCGGTAATCTGCTGCTCGGGAATTTCGAGATTAATTTTTTTGAGTGCCTGAAACGATCCGTAATACAAATCGAGGTCTTTTGTGGTAATTATGTTTTCCATCATGTTTTCTATCCCCTAAACTAGAACTTATTTTTCAGCTTTTTGTTCACTAACTTTGCTCCAAAGTTGATGATGAGCACCAGAATCATGAGGATGGATGCAATGGCAAATCCCACCTCGAACTCACCGCGCTCAAACACATATACATACAATGCAACCGAAAGAGTGCCGCCCGAGCGGCTCATGGCTGAAAAAATATTTTTAGCGATGACCGAACCGATGCCCGCTGTAAACAGCAGTGCCGCCGACTCACCCACAATGCGCCCAATGGCAAGAATGCAGCCGGTGACCACACCGTCGATGGAGCTGGGCAGAATAATGGTGCGGATCATATACCATTTGGTAGCACCCAGCCCCAAAGCACCCTCACGGTACGCGGCGGGCACCGTTTTCAGGCTTTCTTGCGTGGTACGCACGATGGTGGGCAATATCATAATTACCAGTGTAAGCGCACCCGCCAGCAGCGAGGTTTGCAGCTTGCAAAACTGCACAAAGAACAGCATGCCCACCAAACCATAGATAATGGACGGGATGCCGGTGAGTGTTTCGGTAGCAAACTCGATCATACCAACCAGCTTTTTGTTGGTGGCGTATTCGGTGAGGTATATCGCCGCACCGATGCCGAGCGGCAGAACAATCACTAAACTGATTATAATAATATACAACGTGTTTAATATGTTTGGTAAAATACCAATTGTACCTTTCAGTGCGCTTGGTGAGGTGGAAAGCAGCGGCCACGTAACATTGCGAAGCCCCCGGTAAAAAATATAGCCGATAAGCCCCACCAGCAGTGCAAAGGTAATAAACGCGGCTAAGTAGAGCAGGCTTTTGATGATGATATCGTAGCTTTTGCGTTTGCTTGACAGGCGAAAATTCACAGCAGTTTGGCTGTTTGCATTTTGTTTTTCTGCCATTATTTTTCACCTCCGTCGCGTTTTTTCAAGAGCGAATTGAGTATTACATTGATAACCATAATAAATAGGAACAAAACCAGTGCTATACTGAACAATGCCTGTTTTTGCAGCCCTGAAGCATATGCCATCTCCTTTGAAACGGCCGTGGTGAGAAAAGTGACCGACTCAAACAGCTTGGGCATATTGGCCACGTTGCCCGCAACCATCATAACTGCCATTGCCTCGCCGATGGCGCGCCCAATGCCGAGAACCACACCCGCCGCTATACCGCTGCGCGCAGCGGGTATACTAACTTTAAAAATAGTCTCGATTTTAGTTGCGCCCAGTGCGAGCGATGCCTCCTCATATTCGGGCGGCACCGCATTGAGGGCGGTTTCGGAAACACTTATGATAGAGGGTAAAATCATAATTGCCAGTACCAAAATTGCCGCAAACAGCGAGGTTCCGTTTGCCAGTTTGAACACCTTAGCAATGGCGGGCACCAGTACAATCATACCAATTAAGCCATACACTACCGACGGAATGCCCGCAAGCAGTTCCACCGCGGGGCGCACCGCGTTTGCTACGTTGGGGGGCGCAACTTTAGAAAGAAAAACTGCCGTAAGCAGCCCAATAGGCACCCCGATGAGAATTGCGCCGCCGGTGCCGTAAACGGAGGTAAGTATAAAAGGCAGAATACCGAATTTCGGCTCCGATGCCGTGCTTTTCCACACCTGCCCGAATAAAAACTCCTTTAAACCAATTTCTTTGATTGCGGGCAGACCTGAAATGATCATATAAACGGTGATGAGCAAAACCGAAGCGATCGCCACCATACCGCAGAAAAAAAAGATGGTGTTCATAATTTTTTCTGTAACTTTTTTCAGCTTCATTGATACGCTCTCCTATGCGAGCCCGCTGCGGAGCCCTATTTGCAGTTTACTGCCAAAAAGATAATTCTTGTTTCATCAAAACTTTACACTAATATCTCTTTATGCAAACACCCCCAAATGCCCATTTGCAGATGGAGGTGTTTTACGAGGATGTGATCGAAAACTATAGTAAGAGATGTGTTTGTTTTATTGGTTATTTCACAACAGGAACTGCACCTGCGTTGGTGATAATTTCGGCATTGTCTTTGTTGCGCGCAAAGTCGATGAACGCCTGAACTTCGGGGCGGAGTTTCTCTCCTTCTTTGGTCACCATTAGGAACGGTCTTTGAATTTTGTAGGTACCGTCCAGCACGGCAGCCTCAGAGGGGGCAACACCCTCAACCATAATTGCAGCAACGGTGTCTTTTACCGATGAGAGCGAAGCATAGCCAATGGCATTTTCATTTGCCTCCACTGCGGCGATTACTGCGCCGGTAGCGGTAAGCTCTTGCCCGTATTTTGCATTATCTTTTACGCCGGTAATGGTTTCAAAGCCGTCTCTTGTGCCGGAACCCGCCTCGCGGCCAATCATAACCACAGGGGCATCTTTGCCGCCAACGTCCTTCCAGTTTGAGAACTCGCCGTTTGCAAGCTTTGCAATTTGCTCGACTGTGAGGTCTTTGACTGTGTTGGATTTGTTTACGATTACCGCAATTCCATCCAGAGCAACAACGGTACTGGTTAACCCTGTTTCGGTATCCTTGAGCGCGCGGCTGGAAAGACCGATGTCGGTGGTTCCCTCTTCTGCCGCGGTAATGCCTGCGCCGGAACCTGTGGGATCGTAGGTTACATCAACACCACCGTTTTGCTGCATAAACGCTTCTGCCAGCGCACCAATTACCTTTTCCATAGAAGTGGAGCCGTTGGTCGCTACTTTACCGGAAAGTTCTGCTACCGGTGTACTGCCGGAGGGTGTGGCCTCAGGTGCGCCGGATGATACCCCGGAAGAAGACGAGGCAGGTGCACCGCAGGCTGCCAGAGAAGCTGCCATGGTAAGGCTAACCAATACTGCTAAAATTTTTTTCATTTCGTTTTCTCCTTTTAAATGGTCACTCACAAATCATTTCTTTTTCTTTATTCTGTAAGTTTATTGTACTGTTTTAGCAGGCCTTACAATATCACAGCGCGGTAAAGCTTGTGTAAAGTATGCGTAAAACAGGCAAATCTTTTTTCTGCAATAAAATTGTTCCCGCATACGGCTGTATAAATACCAATTCATCTGCTCAAAATAAGTTCAAGCAATACAATCTTTAACTTCTTTCGGAGGTGTTTTTCAGAATATGAGTAGATCAAACAAAGGAAAACTAGCAAGCTTTTTAAATGGCAAAGGTTTTTATGCGGCACTGGCGCTCTGTCTGGTAGGTGCGGGCACCGCTGCATGGGTTGTTGTGGATAAGACACTCGGCTCCATCACCGACACACCATCAGCCTCACCCCAAAGCAGCGTAATAAGTGAGGAATCCAGCTGGGGTTTCCCCGAGTTGGAGGAGGCGGGAAAGCCAAAACCCAACGTCGAAATCTCATCCGGCTCCTCCTCATCGGAACAAACTGCTTCCTCATCATCCGAGGAGCAGCCAAATGCTGGCGAGGTATACGAACAGCAAACGCTTTCGCTCGAACCGCAGATTTCAGCATACGCGCTGCCGATCAAATCCGCAGAGGTGTTTAACCAATACAGCAACGGTGAACTGGTGAAAAACACCACACTGGATAAATGGTGTACCCACGATGGCATTGATATTAAAGCGGATAAGGGTACAGACGTACTCTGCATTGCAAAGGGTACCGTCAGCCGTGTATACGACAATGGCATATGGGGTAAAACTGTAGAGGTAAGCCATAACGACGGTAAGCTTGTCAGCATTTACAGCGGACTTGCCAAAGAGGTAGCGGTAAAAGAAGGCGACGCGGTCACCACTGCCCAAGTAATTGGCCAGGTAGGCGACACCAACCTCGCCGAAGCAAAGCTTGAGAGCCACCTTCATTTTGCAATGAAGCAAGACGGTAAATTTATTGATCCTTTAAAAACAATGGGTAAATTATAAAAATAAGTGCCCTCAGCCGACTAAGTATCTTGTCGGGCGGTTCAGGGGCAGCAGGCTTTGCCTGCAAAAGAATACGATTCGGTTTTCTGCAGGCGCGCAGGTTTTGTCCACGCACCACTTGCCAAAGAACGGTTAAAGCTATGCTTTAACCGTTCTTTGCTTGTTTTGCATATTTATTTTTGGTGGCCATACCGCCACGAATATGCCGTTCCTGCTTATTAACGTCCAGCACCTGTTTTACTTTGTTATATAATTCCGGATTTAGCTTTTGCAGTCTTTCAGACACGTCCTTGTGCACCGTGCTTTTGCTAATGTGAAATTCCTTGGCGGTGCTGCGCACTGTCGCGCCATGCTCGATGATATAGGTACCGAGCGTAATTGCTCGTTCCTCCGGCAATCCCTTCAAAGCGTGTTCCTCCCCGCGTTACGTGTTTACCTCATTTATATGCGGGGGCAGTGGCATGTATGTGTATCCGGGGCGGATATTCTGTAAGCATCACCAGAAATTGACACCCGAATAAAATAGATCAATTGCTAAATTCTTTTTTGTGCTTTCAATGCATATAGATTCGTTTGTTTGAGGATGATATACTCAAATTATTATAGTTTTACATAATTATGTAAAATCTTGCATTTTCTTGTTTGTATTGTTGTTTAGTTTTTAGTAACTCGTTCTTAATAAAAGAATGGGGAAGGCTGCCTCGTGTACATTGCGCATATTCGTGAAAGTGACAGCTTGGAGCAAAATGTTCAGCAGTACATTATGGGCACCGCAGAACGCGCCCGCCGTGCGTGGGCGTGGATAAAACTGCATGCAAAATACCCCCGCAACCGACGGATAGCAAGCCGGCTGTGGGGGTATTTTCAACCTGTACGGGGTTTGTCGTTATTTCACTTTGTTAAAACGAACTTCGCAGATGTCATCGCCTTTCGCAATGGTTTTACCTAAGTGGAACTCAAATGCATCAAAGGTGCTTGCAATTCCGCGGTCGCCGTCCATAGCAATGTCGCACAGCATAGCAATTTTCTCTTCATCATCGGTGAGCTTTTTCCACGCAGATACCAGCGGGCAATAGTGGAAATCGATGGTGAGCTGATCGTCGGTGCAATCAACGTCCATCTCGAAGATGTTCTTCACGTTCTCACTGATAAACTCAGAGCCAAATACCTTCAAATCGTCGGTTTTGGTGTATTTGTTGTTGCCATGGAAGCATCCGCAGCCTGTGATTGCATCTCTGGCAAAATCATAGTCTAAACCACGTTTCATAGCCTCTTCTACCATGAAGTAGAACCATGTTGCTCTGTGCTCAATGGCGTCTCTCAAATCTTTAATGTGCTCGCCTCTGTCCGATGCATTGTTTGTAATCATAATGATGTACTCCTTTTATATATTATATGTTTTGATTTTGCGGTAAAGGGTAGCACGGCTGATACCCAGCATGCGTGCAACCTCATCTTTATTTTTATTTGACAGCAGCAGCGCAGCAATGCGCTCCTTTTCCATATCTTGAATCGTGGCAACGCTCTCCGGTGCTATCAGTTGAATCTGGGCTAAATCATGGTTTGTTACCGTGTGATTACCATGGCGTACAAGATAATCGAGGGTTTCCTCCAGCTCTTGGCGGTTGCCGGGCCAGTGATAATCCTCCAGCAGCCGAATGGCGGCAGGGTCAAACAGCAAATCGGGTTTGTTGTATTTCTCCTGATAAAACCGGATGCCGCCTGAAATCAACCGACTGATGGCCTTTTTGTCGTCGCGCAGAGAGGGAATTTTAATGCTGTTTTCGGAGATGCGGTAGTAAAGCTCATCGTCAAAGTACCCGTCCTGCACCAGCTTTTCCAAATCCTTGCCGGAGGAGGCTATGAACCGCACATCCATCTGTACATCGCGCATGCCCGCTTGGCGAATTGTACGGGTCTTCAAGAAATCGGCGAGCCTTTTTTGCAAATAATAGGGGAGGCGGTCAATCTCGCTGATGTAAATGGTACCCTTGTGGGCAAGCTGTAGTTTGCCCAGCCCCGAAAACGCACGGTTAAATTGATCGGTACCAAAAATAGCGGTTTCCATCAAATCGCGGTAGCTGCCATCACAGCGCACTGTAATAAAGCTGTTGCCCGAACGGTTGGAGAAGTTGTGTATCGCCTCTGCCAGCATCTCTTTGCCGGTACCGCACTCGCCGTAGATGAGTACAGATTTATTGGTAATGGAAAGTCGCTTGGCCTTTTCTACAATGTGCGGTGCCATCAGGCCGTTTTCTGCCCAAGCAAAGGTGGTTTGCGTATTGTTGCATCCAATATCCGCCAGCTCGGCATTGACATGCCCGATGGATTTAAAGGTAAACAGCATACCGGTGCGGCTTTCGTTAATCTTGATGTTTCGGCAGGAGAGAAACCCATAAAAGGTGTGGTCATCCTGCTCGAAGTACATGAGGCGTCCCGAAAATTCCGTATAATTCGACAAAAATTCGTTAATAAAACGATGGCAGACAATATCCTTAATAAATTTACCGATGCAGCTTTCTTTAATTCCAAAATACTGCTCAAAGCGTTTGTTGTAGTAGGTAATGTACCCGATATCATCCATCGACACCATTGCGTCTTCAATCGAATCCATCATCACTTCACGCTCACGCTTGATCACATTTAAATTATTGTAATCATCGCCGTTTTGAAGCTTGCTTGAAAGCAAATCTGCCATGCGCTCCAAAAACTCGACGGAGTTGCGCACGTCTTTAAAAATCTGCGGTATTTTTGATTTGGGCAGAACCAAAGCAATTGCGCCCACCACCGTGCTGTTGTAGAAAATGGGGACACCGATAAACCCGCTCATCTCGCATTCCTTGTAATCGGGGCATTCCTTACAAGCATTGTGGTTGGTACGGTCGTCTATCGCAACCACCTCACCTGTTGTAATCACCTGCCCAATCACAGAGATTCGGCGAATCAGCGTAAACTTATCAAAATAGCGGTAGGTATTGCCGACGGTTTTGAGATTGCTGTCTACAATCAAAACATCTACGTCCAGCACCTTTGATATAACATCCGCAAATTTTGTGGCGACATCCTTCATTTCAGCTAATAACATTCGGGGTAGCCTCCTGTTCTGTCTGCTCTGCTCAAATACAATTACAGCTTGGTCGCAATGTAATCCATTAGAATTTCAATCTGGTAGGACATAGTGACTGCACCCGGGTCGAGGTGGCCTACGCCCTTGTTTGCCTGGTAGCAGGCTCTGCCGCGTACCGCTTCCATATCCGCTGTGCTCTGTGCGCCATCAAGTGCCGCTTTTTTCACAAGTTCAAGGGTTTCTTTCTCAGAAATCCCTTTTGCAATGCAGTCCTTATAGCATTCCACCGCGGGGTGCAGGGCATCGATCATGGTTTTAAAGCCGGGTTTTGCGTTTCCTCTGGCCATAACGCCGTTTAGCATTGCTTCCAGAACATCGCACATATCCTGATTCTCAATTACATCTTTGCCCTTAAGGGTTTTTGCAGCTTCCATATAGGCACTGCCGTACAGCACACCGCCGCTTCCGCCAATGACCGACATCATAATCATGCCGATTTTTTTGAATGCATCAAACACATTCATAGCCTCAAGCTCGGGGATTGCCTCAACCAGGCTCTCAAAGCCCATATTGATGTTCGACCAGTGGTCGCCGTCGCCGGTTGCAGAATCAAGAGCGGTTACATAATCACCGTTCTCGTGGATTTTGGCATATGCCAGTTTGATATATTCGGTATAGTCTTTGCTGGTTAATTGAAAGCCCATTTTAAAAATCCTCCTAGATTATTTTCAGCGCAGGTGTGTCGCAGGGAGCATCCAGCAGTTCTTTCAGCTCATCATCCAGCTTCATCAGGGTCAGCGAGCAGCCGGACATTTCAAGCGCTGTCATATAGTTTCCGACAAAGGTTCTGTGAATTTTAATGCCCTTCTCGGTGAGAATTTTTTCTACCTCGTTGTTGAGGATGTAAAGCTCCATCAAAGGTGTTGCGCCCAATCCGTTTACCATCAGCGCAACCTCAGAGCCGCTGTAGTCGTAATCTGCAAGGATTTTGTCAAGCAGAATCTGTGCAAACTCTGCTGCTGTTTTGACACCGGTTCTCTCAACACCCGGCTCACCATGAATACCCATACCAATTTCAACTTCTTCGTCGCCAAGCACAAAGCCCGGTTTGCCAACTGCCGGCAGGGTGCATGAGGTCATTGCCATACCCATGCTGCGGATGTTTGCAATGGCTTTCTCTGCCGCTGCTTTTACCTCATCGAGGTTTGCGCCGGTTTCTGCTTTTGCACCTGCAATTTTATGTACAAACACGGTGCCTGCAATGCCGCGGCGGCCGGTAGAGTAGGTGCTGTCGGGCACTGCTACGTCGTCTTTTACCACAACGCTTTCCACACGAATATCGTCCATTTCAGCCATTTCTTTTGCCATGCCGAAGTTCATGATATCGCCCGAGTAGTTTTTGATGACAAGAAGCACGCCCTCGCCGGTGTTTGCTTCCTCAATGCCCTTAATGATACGGTCGGGGCTGGGGGAGGAGAACACGTTGCCTGCAACAGCAGCATCCAGCATACCGGTGCCAACATAGCCTGCATGTGCGGGCTCATGACCGGAGCCGCCGCCCGACACTACGCCTACTTTCTTTTTGCTCTTGTCTTTTCTGGAGATAACCTCCAGCTTTTCGGTGTATATCAGCTCGGGGTGAGCCTTTGCCATACCTGCCAGCAGCTCGGAAACCACATGATTTGGATGGTTGATAATCTTTTTCATGTCTTTACCTCCATATATTTTTGTACGTCAACTTTAAGAATGGTACAGAAATTACATCTGACCAAGATAAGCCTTTTTCACTCTGGGGTCGTTTGCCAAATCGCACGCCTTGCCGCACATGGAGATGTGGCCGGTTTCAAGTACGTAGGCTCTGTGCGAGATAGAAAGCGCCATATTCGCATTCTGCTCAATGAGCAGGATGGTAGTGCCCTGCTTGTTGATCGATTCAATCAGCTCAAAAATCATCAGCACCAAGTTAGGGGCAAGGCCCAGAGACGGCTCGTCCAGCAGCAGCAGCTCGGGTTCACACATCAGCGCACGTCCAATGGCAAGCATCTGCTGCTCACCGCCCGACAGAGTACCCGCCGACTGGTTGATTCGCTCTTTGAGGCGGGGAAACAGGTCGTAAACACGCTCGAACGTTTCTTTTATCTTTACCTTATCGGTTTTGATGTAAGCTCCGAGGCGCAGGTTTTCTTGCACTGAAAGTGCAGGGAACACCTCGCGTCCTTCGGGTGAAAGGCTGATGCCCAGTTTTACAATGTTGTGTGCGGGAATATTGGTGATGTTCTGCCCTTTAAAGGTGACAGAGCCCGAACGTGACGGAATAAGACCCGCAATGGAACCAAGGGTTGTTGTTTTGCCCGCACCGTTGCTGCCGATGAGGGAAACGATTTCACCCTGCTCAATTTCCATATTGATGCCCTTTAGGGCGTGAATGTTGCCGTAGTAAGTGTTTAAATCTTTGATACTAAGCATCTTTCTTCACACCTCCAAGGTAAGCCTCAATTACATTCTGGTTGTTGGCAATCTCAGATGGCAGACCCTGCGCAATCTTTTTGCCGTGGTCAATCACGTAGATGCGGTCAGAAATGTTCATAACCACGCTCATATCGTGCTCAATCAAAATAATGGTATAGCCTTTGTCGCGCAGCTCGCGGATAAAGCGGAGCAGCTCCTCCGATTCCTGAGGGTTCATGCCCGCTGCGGGCTCGTCGAGCAGAATGATTTTTGCATCGGTAGCAATTGCTCGTGCAATCTCCAGCTTCCTCTGCTCGCCGTAGGGTAGGTTCTGTGCGTAATCGTGCATCTTGCTTTCCAAACCAATGGAACGTAAAATTTCAACTGCGCGCAGTGTCTTTTCGGCTTCTTCCTCTTGGTAGCGCTTGGTGCGCAAAAATGCGTCGAAGAAATTGTATTTGGTACGAATATGTGTACCAACCAGTACGTTCTCAATCACGCGCAAATTGGGGAACAGGCGGATGTTCTGGAAGGTTCTGGAGATACCTGCATCTACAATCTCCTGCGGGGTTTTGTTGTGGATGGGCTTGCCATCAAAGATAATCTCACCTTGATCAATTTGATATACGCCGGTGAGCATGTTAAATACAGTGGTTTTGCCGGCACCGTTAGGGCCGATTACGCTGATGATTTCGCCCTTGTTTACCTCGAAGCTGACGGAATCAACGGCGAGGAGTCCACCAAACTGTTTGGTTATACCATTAACCTGTAAATATGCCATTTCGTTTTGGTCGCTGTCAGATGCAAATAATCTGGCAGCTTCTCCTTTCTATCTTTTTCCGTTGATATTATGCCTTAGCCTCTTTTTTGTCGGGGTTCATTGCCTTGCGGGCAAGTTTCGGGAATTTATAGGGCATCTGCGACTGCCAGCCCAGCATACCCTGGGGGCGGAATCTCATCATTAAAATCAGGATGAGGCCATAAACCACGAAGCGGTAATCCATGAGGAAGCGTGAAACCTCGGGAAACGAAATCAAAATTGCAGAGCCAAGGAACATACCGCGGATGGTACCCATACCGCCGAGAATAACGATGCTGATAATCAGCGTGGAGGTGTCGAACGTGAAGGAGTTGGGGTCGATGAAGCCGATCATAGAGGCGTAGAACGCGCCCGCGATACCGGTGATGAATGCGGAGATAACGAATGCCAAAACCTTGTAGCGGGTGGTTTTAATGCCCATCATGGTCGCCGCCAGCTCATCCTCTTTGATCGACATAAATGCTCTGCCGATTTTGGAGCGAATAATGACGATACATGCCAAAGTAACCAGTGCCACAAGCGCAAGCATGAGGTAATAGATACCGTGGTTGGCAAGGGTTAGCTCAAAGCCGAACAGCGAGGGGCGGGGGATATTTTTAAGGCCCAGTGTGCCGTTGGTAACCTTGTCCCAGTTCATCAGCACCATTTTTACAATTTCACCGAAACCGAGGGTTACAATTGAAAGGTAAGTGCCTTTGAGGCGCAGTGTGGGCAGCCCCAGCAGCAGGCCGCAAAGTGCGGCAAGCGCAGCACCCAGCAAAGCTGCGGGTACAAAGCTAAGCCCAAACTTGAGTGAGAGCAGTGCGGAGCCGTAAGCGCCAATTGCGTAGAAGCCCGCATGCCCCAGCGAAACCTGGCCGGTGTAGCCGGTGAGTATGTTAAGGCCCAAGCCCAGCATCGAGTAGATGCCGATCATGATAAGAATACGCATAATGTACTGGCCCAGCCCCAGCAGTGGAAGTACGATCAGCACAGCGGCAGAGATGACAGCAATGGGCAGCTTATACTTTTCAATGAATTTTTCCATCTCGAAGATGAGGCTTTTTTTGTTGGTTGCGGTTGCTTGTGTTGTTTTCATTTTACTCATATTCTACACCTTCGTAATACCTTTCTTACCGAACAGGCCAGTAGGCTTCACGATCAGTACAATAATGAGGATAATAAACGCTACAGAGTCGCGGTAGGTAGAGCCGAGGAAGGTAGCCGCGAAGCTCTTGGATACACTAACCACCAGTCCGCCGATAACCGATCCGTAAAGAACGCCGATACCGCCGAGCACTGCTGCGGCAAAGGCCTTGAGGCCTACCATAAAGCCCATGGTCGGGTAAATGATCTGATAGTAACCGCTGATAAGCGAACCTGCGATTGCGGCGGATGCACCGCCAAGGAAGAATGTAAACGAAATAACAAAGTTTACATTGATGCCCATCAGGCTGGCTGCTTTTGCATTCTGTTCGGTTGCACGCATAGCGAGACCGATTTTGGTTTTATTAATGATAACGGTGAGGAATACCAGCAGAACGAGCGAAACCACGCACATTACAATTTGTGTGGAGTTAATCTGCGCGCTGCCAACGTTCACCATGCCAAAGTCAAAAAACCCAGGGAACGCTTTTTTCTCACTGCCAAAGAAGATCATCAGCAGGTTTTGAATAATATTTGATACACCAATGGTGGTAATCAGCGATGCAATGGGAATCGAATTTTTCTTTCTGAGGGGTTCAAGTGCGGTTTTGTCAATTACTACACCCAGCGCGCCTGTAAAAACAATACTCAGCGCGATAGCGGGAATAATACCAAAGTTCATGCTGACAAACAATAGTGCCATATGAGCGCCAAAGGCATAAATGGAACCATGCGAGAAATTAATCAGTCTAAGGATACCAAACACCAGAGAATAGCCAACCGCAATGAGCGCGTATGCCATACCTAGTGCCAAACCGTTGAATAATTGTTGTATAATCATTTCTGTTACGGTTGGCGGGGAAAGATCCCGACAACATTACTCCTTCCCTTTACTTTCAACTGCGCATCAAATCATTGCGCATAATCTGTTTCCGTTTTTGTTCACCGCCGCAGCAGCCTGTGAAAATAGAACTCCCCCGGAGAGAAAACCCCTCCGGGGGTCTCCAATAACGCCTTAAGATTTCTCCCAAATGTTTACCGGATCGCGCTTGTTTTTGCTATTACAGCTGAACAAACTCGCCGTCTTTTACAGTAACCTTAACAAATGCCTTCTGAACATCGCCGATTTCGTTAAACTTGGTCTGACCGGTAACGCCGGCATAATCAATGTTCTGCAGTGCATCTCTTACTTTGTCGCGCTCGGTTGTGCCGGCAGCTTTTACAGCCTCAAGCAGCATACCAACAGAGTCGTATGCCTGAGAGGTAAGTGCGCTGGGGGCAGAGCCGTACTCTTCTTTGAATTTTGCAACATAATCTTTAATCATTGGGTCTTCGGAGCCGGAGAAGAAGATAACCGGGAAGCGTACGCCTTCAACAGCTGCGCCGCCGAGCTCAAGAAGCTGCTGGCTGTAGGAGTTGGAGAAACCGATAATCTCAATAGCGGGGTCAACCTGTTTGTACTGTTTGGCAACAGGAGCAACAAGGCTGTACATACCAACACAGATAACAGCGTCTGCACCTGCAGCTTTCAGCTTGGTGATAGCAGGGCTGTAATCGTCGGAGCCTTCCATAACCTCTTCGTGTGCAACCAGCTTTACGCCATCAGCAGCCTTCTCTTCGAGCAGACCTTTTACAACAGCGGAAGTGGAGGTACCCCAGTCGGTTTTGATGGAGATGATACCGATGTTCTTTTTGCCCAGATCATTCACTGCGATATCCAGACCAGCAGCTGCCTCAACACTGATAACGGTGTTGTTACGGAAGATGTAGTCGCCAATACCGGAGTAATCGGGGTGAGAAGCAGACGGGGAAATCTCAATCATCTTGTTTTCTTCGTAGGTGGGTGCAGCAACCATGCAAACGCCGGAAGCAAAGTGACCGATAACGCCTACAATATCTTTGTCGCTGACGATTTTCTGTGCGATGGAAGCAGCTTCCTCACCGGAGTTCTTGTCGTCATAAGCGACAATCTCAATTTTTTTGCCCAGAACACCGCCTTGCTCGTTCCACTCAGCCGCTTTCATTTCAGCAGCATTGAGGAAGCCTTTGCCGTATTCTGCGTTGTCGCCGGTCATCGGGCCTGCTACCGCAATTTTAATAACACCATCTGTTGCCGGTGCTGTGCCGTCGCCTGCTGCCGGTTTGGAATCTGCTCCAGAGGAAGATTTCGCTGCGCCGCCGCAGCCTGTCAGCATAGATGCCATCATAGCGACTGCCAAAATAATGCTCAATGCTCTCTTCATAATGCTCTCGATTGCTCTATGTACGGGTTTCCGTAACAATTGTTGAGCAACCTACTCCTTTCTGATTTTGGATGGTTTTTTTCTTAAGGCTCTTTTCAACGGGCTGCGCGTGAACTGAGTGGTGCGTTACCCGTGAACAGATAAAATTGAAATGCAGTGGTTGCAGGAAAACAGAATTCTATAACCTATATTTCCTATCTAATTAGTATGTTATGAATTATATCCCCGGCTTATGCTCTTGTCAACACCAAATTACCCGTTGATCATAATTTTCAGTATCTCTTCGTCGGTTACCTGCATGCCGTCTTTGGCCAGCCTCGAGACACTGTCGATGGTTTCTTCAACGCCGTCTTTTACAATGCCCTCACCCGAGTTGAAGCCTCTGCTCTGCATTGTCATATAGCA
Organism: Hydrogenoanaerobacterium sp.; assembly: GCF_032017025.1. Classification (NCBI taxonomy): domain Bacteria; kingdom Bacillati; phylum Bacillota; class Clostridia; order Eubacteriales; family Oscillospiraceae; genus Hydrogenoanaerobacterium; species Hydrogenoanaerobacterium sp. Next base: position 7,350 of record NZ_DALZQO010000022.1, on the reverse strand, counting down.
AGCAAGCAGCGCCGCGTCTACACTGGATGCGATTTTTGCGGCACAAGAGGGCTTTGCCCCGTCGCAAACAATACCGGATACATTGGCAAGTGTGCTGGTAATGGTTTGAGAAATTTCTTTGACTCCGCCGCCATACAGGTAGGTGATAGCAGCACCTGCACCCGTTGCGGCACTGACTGCACCGCAGTAAGCAGACAATCTGCCAATTTTTGTTTTCTGATGGATGGCGATTAGGTTGCTGACACACAGCGCGCGGTAGAGTCTGTCTGTTGTTACCGAAAGCTCTTTAGCATACTCAATTACCGGCAGCGATACGGTCATGCCTTGATTTCCGCTGCCTGAGTTGATGACAACCGGCATCTCGCAGCCGCCCATGCGGGCATCAGAGCCAGCAGCAGCAGCCGCTTTCGCACGAATCTTCACGTCGTCACCGTAAGTACTGAGCAGGGTGATGCCGATGTTTGCACCGTAAATTTTGTGCAGCCCTTCGTTGGAGATTGCGGTATTGTACTCCACTTGTTTTGCCAACACTTCTCTGATGTCGTCTACATTGACTGTGTTTGCAAACTCAACAATGTCTTCCACATTGAGACAACTGCGGTCGGTCTGCCCATCAAAGTTCTCCTCCTGGCTGTGGGGGACGTCGAGCAGAACTTCATCATTTTTCTCAATGCGTACAATGCCCGTATGTGTGTGGATGATTTCTACCATCGAGCTGTTATCTCCATGGAACATACGAATGATAATGTGCAGTTTAGCGGGTGTTTCAAGAATTTTTTCTTCACAAATTCCCTTTTGAATCAGTGCCTTGGCCTGGGCCAGATGCTCCTGTGTAACTCCGGTAAGCACCTCAAGCTCTTTGGCAGGGTCGCCGCCTACCGCACCGATGATCGCTGCAGCCTCAATGCCGCGCAAATCTTTGGTGGTGGGTACGATAACGCCTTTAACATTTTTAATAATGTTGCCGCTGCACTCTGCAACAATTCTGTCGGGCATTACGCCGAGAACATTGCGAGCCTTCGCCGCTGCATATGCAATCGCAATGGGTTCGGTACAGCCCAATGCCGGAATCAGTTCTTCTTTTAAAATGCTCACGTAGTTTAGGTACTTCTCTTTGCTCAAGGACATTACTCTGACCTCCGTTGTCTCATTTTGATACTGCAATTTCTTGGTCTAATCTCAGTATATTCGTTAAAAACTAAAATTCAACATATTTCTCGCCACGATTTGTTTTTTCTCATAAAAAATCAATTAAAATCGTGTGTTATTGTGCATAATTCTCACAAATTTCGATGAGAAAGGCATTGCATCCCAAATTTCGTATCATTATGATACAAGTTAATCCATCCCCCTCAAACTCAAAGGCAGGCTTCCATTTCGCCCAAGTCTCGTTATTTTGGATAGATATTCCATGTAAAACTAGTCGAAACAGCACTTTCTTTAAAAAAATCAACCTGTTTACCTCTCTTTTTTAAGATATAACAGGACTTTCTCTTGCGACTTTGTCATTTTTCATTTGTCTCAATTTGATACTTCGGTGAAGAAATTCAGCGCAATCTGCACTGTTTGTTCTTTTTATTATTGCATGCTGCACATAAAACGGCAGCATGACCTTGGACTATTTTAGGTTGTTAAGGCAATACTATAACCTAAGATTCATACCTTTATTTTTGCTATAGGCAGTTGTTGTATTCTTTTTTTATATTTTAAAGAGACTATATGCCAATATAAAACGGCAGATTGGAGCTGGAACATGAAGAATTGGTGGAAAGAAAGCGTTGTTTATCAAATTTACCCCCGCAGCTTTATGGATAAAAACGGCGACGGCGTGGGTGATTTACAGGGTATTATTACAAAACTCGATTATCTTAAAACACTCGGCATTGATGTAATTTGGCTTTCGCCGATTTACAGCTCCCCGAATGACGATAACGGCTATGACATCAGCAATTACCAGGAAATTATGCGGGAGTTCGGCACTCTGCAGGACTTTGACGAGCTGCTGGTACAAGCGCACAGCCGCGGGCTGAAGCTGGTGCTCGACCTTGTGGTAAACCACACCTCAGACGAGCATAGCTGGTTTATTGAAAGCCGCAAAAGCAGAGAAAATTCTTACCGCGACTACTATATTTGGAAAGACGGCGCAGACGGAGGCAAAGACCGCCCGCCCAACAACTGGGGCTCAGTATTCAGTGGAAGTGCTTGGAAGTACGACGAAGCAACAGGACAGTATTATCTGCACCTGTTTTCGCCGAAACAGCCGGATCTTAACTGGGAAAACCGCACCGTACGAGACGAAATTTACCGCATGATGACTTGGTGGCTTGACAAGGGAATTGATGGATTCCGCATGGACGTTATCAACATGATTTCAAAAGACCAATCTTTTGCTAACGGTGAGACGAATGGTGCGCTGTACGGCGATGCATCTCCGTATACAGTCAACGGTCCGCGCGTGCATGAATATCTAAAAGAAATGAACACGCGCGTACTCTCAAAATACGACATTATGACGGTAGGTGAGACGCCCTCGGTCAGCGTAGAGGACGCACGGCTCTATACCGGGGAGAACGAGCATGAACTGAACATGGTGTTTCAGTTTGAGCACATGGGGCTGGAGGCAGCAGGCGGCAGCAAATGGACGGACAGGCGCTTTCGGCTAACCGACCTCAAACGCGTTCTCACTAAGTGGCAGAAGGGGCTGGAAGGCTGCGGTTGGAACAGCCTTTACTGGAATAACCATGACCAACCGCGCGTAGTGTCGCGCTTTGGCAATGACAGCGAGTATTGGGCGCAATCGGCAAAGATGCTCGCCACCTGCCTGCACATGCAGCAGGGTACTCCTTATATCTATCAGGGGGAAGAGCTGGGCATGACCAATACGGTGTTTTGCTCGGTGGATGATTGCCGCGATATCGAAGCGATCAACGCATACCACGAAATGACCACACAGCAAGGTGTTTCACCCGAGGCTATGCTGCGCTACATCAATCGCATCAGCCGTGACAATGCGCGCACACCTATGCAGTGGGACGACAGTGCTTTTGCCGGTTTTTCCACCGCCGAGCCATGGCTTGCGGTAAATAAAAACTATACGCAAATTAATGCTGCTGCACAGGTGGGGGTGCCTGATTCCATCTTCTCTTATTATCAAAAGCTGATTGAACTGCGCCATCAATACCCTATTATTGTTTACGGTGCTTACGATTTGCTTTTGCCCCAAAGCGAGGAACTGTTTGTCTACACCCGCACGCGGGGTGAGCAACAACTTTTGGTAATCTGCAGCTTTGCCGCATACGAAGTGAACTATCCATTGCCCGAACGGTTTACCACCAACGAAAAGCAGCTTCTGATTGCAAATTACCCCTGTAAGTCAAGCACCGAGCAGGTTTCTTTGCATCCTTACGAAGCAAGGGTTTATCTGCACAAATAAAAAGTCGATCTCCGGAGCTTTCGGAGATCGACTTTTTATTGCAATAATAAACAAATTTTGCAGGATATATTTGTCATCCATTCAAAATAATTTATAAAATCTTAACATCTCGCTGCTATTTTGCTTGCCTGCCTATCTCTTTTACGTTATAATGAATAGTACAAGTTGAGAAAATTCATTATTGCCGGCAACGGTCACGGTAGCCCTTTGCCGAACGGACCCATTATAACAATGAGGAGGATTTCTATGAAAAAGGTATTGAGCGTTGTACTTGTTTTGACGTTGGTGCTTACCATGTTTGCAGGCTGCGGCGCCCCCAAGAGCAATGTCCATAAGTTTATTATGGCAACCGGCGGTACATCGGGTACATACTTCCCATTTGGCGGCGCAATCGGTCAGGTTATGAGCGGCCACTCAGAAAATGTTGACATCACCATTACATCTTCCGGTGCATCCACCGAGAACATTCGCCTTATCTCCTCCGGCGACGCCGATCTTGCAATCGTACAAAACGACGTGCTGGATTACGCCGTAAACGGCAAGGAGCTGTTTACCGAAAAGATTAACGGGCTTACCGCAATTGCAACCCTGTACCCCGAGGTAGTTCAAATTGTAGTCGGTAAAGACAGCGGCATTAACTCGATTGCTGACCTCAAAGGCAAGAAGGTATCGGTTGGCGACGTTGGCTCGGGCGTTGAAGCAAACGCAAAACAAATTCTTGAAATGTACGGTATGACCTTTGATGACATTAAAACACAGCATCTTTCTTTTAAAGAATCTGCCAGTACCTTCCAGGATGGGCAGATTGATGCTTTCTTTGTATCTGCCGGCGTTCCGAACACTGCAATTGTGGAGCTGATGGTTTCTCAGCCCATCAAACTGCTCGGCTTTGAAGACGACAAGCTTGCAGCTATGATTGAGAAATACCCGTTCTATACTGCATTCGAAATCGGCGCAGACGTTTACAAGACCGACGCTCCTGCAAAAACACTTGCTATCAAGGCAACCCTTATTGCAAGCGAAAAATTGAGCGAGGACGTTGTTTACACCATGACCAAGGCTCTGTTTGAAAACCTTGGTGAATTGGGCGAAGCCCATGCAAAGGGAAAAGAAGTTGCTTTGGAAACCGCAATGGACGGTATCTCCACCACCATTCACCCCGGAGCAATGAAATACTTTAAAGAAAAGGGCCTTGCCTAAACGAAAGGCGCACCCATGAAACACTCTGTTAAGTGGGCGGGAACTCTCCTGCCCACTTTTTTCATTTTACTTTTCTCAATTTTGCTGTTTCTTCCGTTGCTTCCCCCCAGCCTGCTGGTGGTTTCACAGGGCAAGGTGCTGGGCGAGTACCCTGTACACTCAAACAGCTTTGAGGTGCAGTTTCGCCATTCGGTGAATAAAGGGCTGATACGTGAGGTATACAAAATAGATGTGCAGAGGCTCACCATTACCTTAGATAAAGGCTATTTTGAAAGCTACGGCGCGGGTATGCTCGATATCGTACCGCCCGAAGTAACCTACTCTTCAGATGATGAGTTTATCATCCTCGATTTTCCCGATTACTATCAGCCTCAAATTGATTATGTCGCTGGGATTGTATCGCAGCATATGTTTTACTACGAGGACCATGTCCTTTCCCTGTACAAGCTTGCACCGCGCAAGCCCGTACAATTTACCATTCGCAGAGCCAGTGCCGTTCAGCGGCTGCTGCGCCTTGCAGGTAGCCCACTATAGCCGGTAACAAACCGGAAACTTAGGCATTGGCAACTGCCGTGAAAGCGGCTTTTTGGCGCCAATACCGCTACAGCGTGCCCTTTGGGCCTGCAAGCAGTTTTATTTTGCAAATGGAATTGCTTTAAATTAACGAAAAGGGTGATTGATTTGTTTGGATCTAAGAAAAAGGAGAATACTGCTCCTGTAATTAACCCCGACGACCTTTTGGCCGATATTGATAAAGAATCTGCTTACCGCCGATTTGAAGGCGCGTGGCATATTATTGTAACGGTACTGCTGGTCGCGTTCTCATTGTTTCAGCTGAGCACAGCAGTTTTAGGTACACTACCCGCACAGCTTCAGCGCATGGTTCATCTGGGCTTTGTAATACTGCTGGGCTATTGGCTGTACCCCGCGACCGCAAAAGGCGATAGAACTAAGATGCATCCGCTGGATTTTGTGCTTGGCCTTGTATTTGTAGGCGTTGCCGGCTATTACATTGTCAACTATAAGGGCTTGGTGTCACGCTCGGGCGCATACACCACTCTAGACCTTATTGTTGGCGCAATCGGCATTTTGCTGGTACTCGAGGCCTGCCGACGCATTGTAGGTATGCCCATTGTCGTCATTGCATCGGTGTTTATTCTTTACGCTTATTTTGGCCCGTATATGCCCGGGTTTATGAACCACCGCGGCTACGGTATTCCACGTATTATTTCTCATCTATTCTATACCACCGAGGGTATTATGGGTATGCCCATTGGCTTATGCGCAACCTTTATCTTTTTGTTTATTCTGTTTGGCGCTTTTCTTGAGAAAACCGGCATTGGGCAGTTCTTTATCGACCTTTCCAATGGTATTGCGGGCTTCTCCGCAGGCGGACCTGCGAAGGTTGCCGTGCTTACCAGCGCCCTGCAGGGTACTGTTTCGGGTTCATCGGTTTCCAACACGGTAACCACCGGCTCGTTCACCATTCCGCTGATGAAATCGCTCGGCTACTCTCCTGAGTTCGCGGGTGCTGTTGAAGCTGCCGCCTCCACCGGCGGGCAGATCATGCCCCCCATCATGGGCGCTGCTGCATTTCTTATTGCCGAAGCCGTTGGCGTAAACTACTTTGATGTGGCAAAGGCAGCCGTTATACCTGCACTCCTTTACTTCTCGGGCATTTGGATTATGGTTCACCTTGAAGCGAAAAAACTGGGGCTTAAGGGCGTTCCGCGTGAAAAGCTGCCGAAAATTTGGCCGCTGCTGCGCGATAAAGGGCATCTATTGCTGCCGCTGGTTGCAATTATTGCTCTGCTGATTATGGGCAAAACCCCCACCTTCTCGGCACTCGGCGGTATTGCAGCTTCCGTGGTGGTTCCGTTTTTGAGAAAATCCACCTGGGTACCCATTAAGGATGTTGCCTCCGCGTTGGTGGCGGGTGCTAAAAACACGATTGGCGTAGCTTGCGCATGCGGCGTCGCCGGAATAATCGTGGGTGTGGTTACCCTTACGGGTCTTGGACTGAAACTTGGAGAGGGGCTGTTCTCGCTCACCGGCGGTTTGATTCTGCCAACTTTATTCTTTACTATGATTACCTCTCTCGTGCTTGGCATGGGCGTACCTACCACTGCGAACTACCTGATTACTTCGGTAATTGCAGCGCCTATTATTATGAAGCTTGGCGTACCCGCACTGGCTGCCCACATGTTTGCATTTTACTTTGGCATTCTTGCCGACATTACCCCGCCGGTTGCACTGGCTGCATACGCAGGTTCTGCTATTTCGGGCGGCAATGCTTTTAAAACAGGCTGCATCGCCACCAAGCTTGCCATCGGGGCATTTATTATTCCGTATATCTTTGTACTCAGCCCAGAACTTATCTTAATCGATACTGTTTGGTATGAGGTGATTCAGATTATCTGCACTTCCATGATTGGTATGCTGGGTGTAAGCGCATGTATGACCGGCTACCTGATGGGCAAGACTGCCTGGTGGGAGCGTATCCTTCTGCTGGTAGGCGGCTTAATGCTGATTATACCCGGACTGGTTACTGATGTATGCGGCATTGGTCTGGTAGGTGGTGTTGCGGCGTTCCAGTATGTGACGCACCGCAAACCAAAAACAGCACAGGCATAGTACTGCATTAAAGGAGCCACCTGCAAAAGTGAACTGACCCCAAAAAGTTAGACAAATATTTAATAAGAAAATTGTTCAAGCAA
>NZ_DALZQO010000021.1:53985-54576 GCF_032017025.1 Hydrogenoanaerobacterium sp. | reverse complement strand
GATGTAACAAAACATATTTGCCAAACGACAAGTACCGCGCTGCGCGCGGTACTCAGCCAAAGGCTGAATGTTTGTTTTATTATATCATACCGGATGCAAAAAATCACCCGCCAAAAGTGGATGCTCTTTGTATTGATATTCCTGTTTACTTGTAGAACAGCAAGAAAAAAGAGCCACTTGCGCATGGCAAATGGCTCTAAAAATTGATCGCATTTTTTACTGATTACAGTGACATGCCGAGGTCGATTGCCTCAATATTTTTGACGAGCAGGTGCTGTTTTCTTGCGGAAACGCATTTTTCAATCGCCTTGCGTACCGACTCGTATTTTGCAAAACCCGTCTCTTGGAGCAGCTTGCCAACCAGGATGATGTTTGCAAGACCCTCGAGACCTTTTTCGGAGGCAAGCTCGGTAGCAGGCACATAGAACACGTTGATGTCGGTTCTCTCACATTTTTTCGCAATGAGGGTACTATCCACAATAACCGTGCCACCTGCCTCTACCGCCCCGATAAATTTATCGTAGGATGGCTCGTTCATTGCAATGAGCACGTTGGGAGTAACAACCAGAGGCGAACCGATCGGCTCGTCGG
>NZ_DALZQO010000021.1:44914-53975 GCF_032017025.1 Hydrogenoanaerobacterium sp. | reverse complement strand
CGTCGGATACGCAGATAGAACAGTTTGCGGTACCGCCGCGCATTTCGGGGCCGTAGGACGGCAGCCACGAAACGCTTTGATCTTCAATCAAACCGGCATAAGCGATTACCTTACCCGAAAACAATACACCCTGTCCACCAAAGCCCGCCATAATCATATTGTAAGAAGCCATTATTTATCCCCTCCTGTTTTGTCTTTGTAAACGCCAAGAGGATAGTAGGGCATCATATTATCACGCAGCCAACCCAAAGCCTCAACAGGAGTTAAGCCCCAGTTGGTAGGACATGTAGACAGCACCTCAACAATGGAGAAGCCTTTTTTGTCGATCTGAGTTTGAAATGCCTTTTTGATGGCAGCTTTCGCTTTGCGGATATTGGGGACGGAATCCACCGAAACACGCTCTGCATAAGCGGTACCATCAAGGGTAGCGAGCATTTCAGACATGCGGATGGGATAACCCGCGGCCGCAACGTCACGCCCATATGGTGTGGTCTGTGTGACCTGACCGGGCAGTGTTGTAGGCGCCATCTGACCGCCTGTCATGCCGTAAATGCAGTTGTTAACGAAGATAATGGTGATGTTTTCACCGCGAGTTGCCGCATGAACCGTCTCGGCAGTGCCGATAGCGGCAAGGTCGCCGTCACCCTGATAGGTAAAGATAACATTATTAGGCAGGCTTCTTTTTAAACCGGTTGCGATTGCAGGAGCTCTGCCATGGGGTGCCTCTACCATATCGCATTTAAAATAATTGTATGCCATAACCGCACAACCCACAGGCGCAACGCCTACGGTTCTGCCTTCGCATTCAAATTCGTCAATAACCTCAGCCACCAGTTTGTGGATGATGCCGTGAGTGCAGCCGGGGCAATAATGCAGCACAGCATCGGTAAGTGCATGGGGTTTTTCATATACCACTGCCATTATTTTGCACCTCCTGCAATTGTTTTGATCTGCACAAGCACCTCAGCGGGCGTTGGAATGACACCGCCGGTGCGACCGAAGAAATGAACAGGCATTCTGCCGTTTACGACAAGGCGCACGTCATCCACCATCTGCCCCATGCTCATTTCAACACAAAGGAAGTTTTTGGCGGTGGCACAGGCGTTATCGATTGCCTTGGTTGGGAACGGCCAAACCGTGATGGGGCGGATAAGACCCGCCTTGATTCCCTGCCCGCGGGCAGTCTTCACCGCACTTTGTGCGATACGCGCGGTTGCACCGTAAGCTACCAGAACAATATCGGCATCTTCAACCATATATTCCTCAGCGCGCTGTTCATTCTCTTTGATAATATCGTATTTCTGAAAGCGCTCTACAATCGTTCTCTCCAGCTCGCTTGCTTGCAAATGCAGCGAGTTTACAACATTATGTTCACGCTTGTTCTGATGTCCGTTGGTAGCCCATGGTTTTTCAACAAACTCGGTAACCTCTTTTTCGGGGAATGAAACGGGCTCCATCATTTGACCGAGCATGCCATCTGCAAGAATCATGGCAGGCATTCTGTACTGATCTGCTTTATCAAACGCGTCGTAGACGAGGTCGACCATCTCTTGAATGGTGGAGGGAGCAAATACCAGAATATGCAAGTCGCCGTGACCGGGTGCACGTGTTGCCTGCCAATAATCGCTTTGGGCAGGCTGAATGCCGCCAAGCCCGGGGCCGCCGCGCTGCACGTTGATCATGAGGCAGGGCAGGTCGGAGCCTGCGATATAAGAAATACCCTCACATTTAAGCGAAATACCCGGTGAGGAGGAAGAAGTCATAGCGCGAACACCTGCGGACGCAGCACCAAGCACCATGTTGATTGCACTGATTTCGGATTCTGCCTGCAGGTATGTACCGCCGATTTTTGGCAGACGCTTTGCCATATATGCAGCAACCTCAGTCTGAGGTGTAATCGGGTAGCCGAAGAAGCTGTGGCATCCGCATTTAATTGCGGCTTCCGCAAGCGCTTCGTTGCCCTTCATCAATACTTTTTCAGCCATTTCTGCACTACCTTTCTACTTTTCAACTTTGATTGCGCTGTCAGGACACATCATTGCACACATAGCGCATGCAATACATTTTTCGATATCGATGACCTGCGCAGGATGATAACCCTTGGCGTTCAGCCTGCCTTTGTCGAGTGCAATAATCTTTTTAGGACAGACACTGACACACAGACCACAGCCTTTACAGGTGATCTCGCTGATTGTTACCTTTGCCATAGATGACACCTCCATAATTATAGCTGAATGTTTGTTTTTTCTTCCCATGGGGGCTTGACGAAAATATCCACCGGGTAGCCGTCGGAAATCATGCCCCCTGAAACAATTTCTTTCTCCAAACGCCTGTCGTAGGCGGTGGCAACCAGCGGAATACCCGCAAGCTGTGCTACCGACTGCGCATACTCTATTGAAGAAGTGATAGTATCAGATGTTGTCTGATAGGAAACATTAGAATTGTTGACGATGCCCGTCGCGCTTAGGCGCGAGATCTGCTCGATCTCCCGTAGAATTGCAAGGGCTTCATCGGGTGTACGGGTGAGATAGCGGTACTTGTTGATCACATAAAGATAGCTATAGTCACCGTCATCCAGCACCATGCGCGCATAACGCCCCATGGCGGCAGCACCTGCGTCATCACCGCCCACGTCAATGACAATAGTGCGGTCTTTCTGTTCAAATATCGAGTTCATATTCGCGGTAAGAGCCGGAATATCGAGGTTGGTGTTTGCATAGGTGGGGCTAATGGTATGAATACCGTTTTTGTTTAAAATAGAATTGAAATCCGCTGAGCGGAAATAAGGGTTGACAATGTCAAGGTCAGCCAAAACGACATCCTTACCCTGCTTTTTTAAATCGACCGCGAGGTTGACTGCAAGATTGGTTTTGCCGCTGCCATAATGACCACATATGATGTTGATGCGTTTACAAAAATTTGTCATAGGGCCACCGCCTTTCAAAATGTGTATTTGTTTATTATAACATCTTTTAACGCTTCACACAATGAAAGTGGACATGTAAATTGTAATAAGAATCCTTTATCATAAATTTCTAAAACTGTATTGGTTGCACATTTGTAAATTTTACAATTTTTTGTTTGAGTACCCATATAAGGATGTTAAGACACACCGGCGCAAAAAAACCTCCTTACTTTCTCGCCGATTTGCATTGACTGAAAAAGTAAGGAGGTTTTTTATAAACACTATTTCGCCGCTTCTATCTCGGTTCTCATGCCCTTGAGGCGCAGGCTAAAAATAGAAGGCTAAAAGAGACAGTCCTTCACACACTTACTCACAACATCATATCCTATCCACCTAGCCTTTGCCCTTATCTATTAATTTCTTAATCAGATCAAACAATTATCGATACTAGGACGGAGCAGATCTTTTAGAATATACCATCTAATACTATAATATTTCATTGCTCAGATTTTATTATCCTTACCATTAGTATTTGCGGTCATCACATCTAGAAAAAGCTGCTTGCCGGGTCTAATTTGGAATTACTCTCTGCTTTTCTTCGTTTGAAATAACTTGTTTTTCTTCAAAACGCTTTGTCATAGCAAGATAATCTTTATAGCAAACGTCATTCATTAGTTTGATAGATAAAAGATCAAAACGACCATAATGTTTTTCAGATGGCCGAAAAGATACTAAATAGTAAACACCACTGATTTTCTTTTCCCAAACAATTTTTCGTCCTTTTGGCTCATATCTTTCGTTTTTAGTATCCTCTGTAAACTGCCGAAACACCTTTTTTGAATTTCTCGATCCCCCATATAGGCTACATGCAAGGCTAAACACAGTAGGCCATTGTTCTTCTTCAATTGATGATGTCAACTTGGATTCATATGTCGGAGGAGGTACTAGCATTACTTCAAGAAATCTCCGTGCACTTGCTGTACCGCCAAGTTCTCCTTTTTCATTATTGGCAAGAGAGCTGTCTATGTGCGTGGTTATCTTTCCGCTTTCATTGAGAACTTCATAATTCGTATTTCCATCGCTAAAGGATTTAGACTCCCCAATTTCCCACTGTAAGTTATGTTTCTCTAGTGCTTTTTCTACGGCCTCTACGCTAAGTGGAAAGGGGTTTTCTGGCTTACTTATTCTTAGCACGACCATAAACAAGACTAATACTAAGACAAGACCTGAAATTATCAGAGATAGTCTAACTCTCATAAGGTTCTCCTTTTCACCAAATCACGTTTTGTTATTTAGATTTAAAACAATAAGGCTTTAGCCATAAAATGGGTCACAAAGTATTTCGTGAGTTTCTATCTTTTCTGGATACACCATTTAATAGATATTAAACATATTTTTTTATATGTCCTTCTTTCACCTCAGATGCTTCATGAACTTGATGAATATTGTAAGCCGCCAAAACTTTTTGCAAAACTTCTCATCGAATTTGGCAAAAATAATTGGATTTTGATGAACTAATTCAACAAACACAGGCAGATACTTTTACAGTATTCAGCCTGTGTTTTATTATTTCAAATGGTTACCCATTTTCTGACTGTAGTGCTGCAATATGAAGCTCTGCTGCTTGCTCAAGAGTTTCCGCAGGGTATGGCAACTCGCCTTCAAATTGAATTGTATTCATTTGACCATTGATATAAATAACATAGCACGCATCACCATCATGCCCAAAGTTAATTGTTGCTTGATGTACACGCTTGCCCTCTTTGTCTCCATCCTCTGGAACGAAATTTGCTGGGAATGTTTTGTAAGTGTATTTTGACATTGTAAATTCCTCCTAAATAATTTTTATATCACCGATTGCCAACCAGAGTTTTCGTAGTTGGTTGCACTGTCTACTCGTTTAAGTGCAGCACCGTCGTGATAGTAACAGTTACCTACATACACAGGCAAGTTAACTTTTTTATCCTTGTAAACACCCGCTTTGTTTTTACCATACCCATGCTGCACTATTGCTGTTTTTGCTGGGTAAACGTCGCCATTTACCATGTAAGCATCTACTAAGTTTGAGTCGTTACTTGGTCTTGAGCCCCCTATTATAAATATAGAATTTCCAACCGCAGAGCATCCAAAGTTCGTCATCTCAGATGATGCAGGAGCTTTAGTGCTCCACAGATTTGTAGCAGTGTCGTATGCTTCGTTTTTGTCAGAATTTCGTACACCTACCCCTGCGATAGCATACGCCTCCTTTACAAACGGATTTTCCATGCCGAGATTAACTTCCATCTCGCGCACATAGCCGATGGGAACATACCGGATGATGAGGTTCAGCTTCTCGGTGCTGAGAATGTCCTGCCCTTCCGGGATAATGATGCGCGCAGCAGATATTTCCTTGTCGGCGATCATCTGGTCAAGCGGAGTTTCCGCAAATTTTGCAATTGCCTCCAGCTCGGCATCCAAATTACTGATATCAATCTGGGATTGCAGCTGCATCAGGAGCTCTTTGCGCACCTCGCGTGCCATCTGATTGTGCACCCTGACGCGCTCAGCATACTGATAATCTGAGCCCTCCGGCGCTAACATCCGCGCATTGGTAACGTACCACCCCGCCAATCCCTCGTACGCACGGAATGTGAGGAAGCCGCCAGCATCAAGCTCGGCAAGGTAATCTTCTATCCCAACAGGCGTGAGGGAAAGCAGCTTGTTTTCCGATACATGGAACGATTTCACCTCGCCGATGCTCTGCTGTACATCTGCCTGTGCGTAAAAGCCACTTACAATACCCGCCAGGTTGATTTCCTGCGTGGTGCCGTCCATTCTCGTGTAGATACCTCTTGCCGTTACCACCTGAACATAGATGGAGTTGCAGCCCTTGCGGTCGGATATCAGAGAGGTGGCGTAGGCTTCGACTGTCTGCCCGGTGGTGATGTTCGGCGCTTCCAAAACAAAGAACAGGGGCTTAAAGTAGGTTGAGAAGAAATTTTCTGCAGTGGTGGCGCAAACAGACCAAAGCGCTTTCGAGGTTTCGCCCACAATATGAACAAATTCAATGGTAGCTTTTATCTTGCGCAGCTTGTCAATTGCCGTGAGCACGTCCTCATTGTTCATTTGGGGTGCTGTTGTGGAGATTGTAAAGGTATCCTCCAGCTCAAAGCTCTTGGCGTTCTCAGCTCCGGTCGCAAACACCAAGGTTAAACCTGTTGGTGCGAGGGCGAGCTGCCCGCTGATGGGAATGGTGATCTCTTCGGAAAATTTTAGACCACCGTCAAAGCTGTATTTGCAAGCTGCCTCATTGAGACCGCCTTCTTTGGTGATCTTCACCACCAACTGATAGGAGTTGTTCGGCTTACCCGTGATGGTGAGCGTTCCGGTCCCAGTACCCGTCTTTTTAACTTCGCCGACTTTACCGTCGACAGATGCCGCCACAGGAATGCAGTAGATGAGGCTTGCGCCATTTTCTACGCTATCCATACAAGCATCCGCTAAGGGGCTAAGCCCTAGCTGCTCCTGAATCTTTTTGGCAGACATACTGCCTTTGATCAGTATGGGGCTTGTGCTGAGCTTCGGAGACACGCCGATTTTTGCATGCACCCCGGAGCCGGACGGGGCGCTGATCAACCCGCCGTCGGAAATTGTGGTTCTAACATCTCTTAACATTTAACCGCCTTCTTTCATCGGAGACTTTAGAAATTTGGCAACAGCTGCTTTGTATTCTGCTTCGGAAACACATTTGCCGCGCGCCCATCCTTTTTGTGCAGCGACACCCGCATACACAGCATCAGGTGTATGATATATTTTGCGAAGCTGCTCAATCGGGAGAATTGAAGGGTTTTCTTTTTCATTGGCTGCCATCCCGGTTGTCCTCCTCTATCGTTGTAATAATCTCAGACAATTTGGCAAATTCTTTTACACGGTAAATCCCTCCATGAAAAGTAATTTGTAGTTGTACTGCAATATCAGATTTCAAAATGCTATCTTCTTTATCCACCCATTCAGCCTCGCTCGGCTCAATGGTAATGTAGTAGCCATTGGAGAGCGTGAGCCCCTTATCAATGGATGAGATAAAGGTTTCAAAGAAAGGTTCGAGTGCAGCAAGCTTGTATTCTCCGAGGATGACTACAAACTTTAACTGACGATCAAACAGCTTTACAGCCTTACTGCCGCCCGAATTGTTCATAATATTGATCTTAGAGCCGTTTCGTGTAAAGTTATCCGATTCGATCAGCACTGCTGCCACATGGCTTTCTGCGTTGTTTTTGAGTTCCTTCAATGTGGTGCATACTCTGGTAGATGCCCCCATTGCATCGTGCAGCTTTTTTGATAAATATTCAATACATTCAGAAATCATGTGCTTTCACAATCCTTTATAAAATCTTCCAGTGTACCCTTTATCTCATCTAGATCAGGCTCATTGATACCGAGAAACGGTCGTTCCGGCATCTGTACCTTAACCTCTTTTTTGGTAATCCAACGCCCATTGATTTTAAACCGTAAGCCTTTTGGGGTTTTTGCCTTGATCGTAAGTGGTTTTTTATCTCCAAACTGATGGCGGCGGGCATGGATTACGTTAGTACCGACCGCAAAGCCGTCACTGTCAGCCTTGCTGCGGATGGAGTTTTTCAACTGGGCGGTATCGGTTAGGGTGACACCGCCCTGCTGTGATGCTCGAATGGATTGCTTCCAAGGCTTCCCATCAGGACCCTTTTGCTGTTGGAACCGCATCCTTGTTGACGTACGCACAACCTGCCCCAAAGCTTCGTTAATGGTTTTGAAATCGAGCTGTTCCAGTTTGCGGATATGATTGGTGAGGGCGCGAATGTCGCCGCCAAGTTGGATACTTGCCATCAGTTACATTCCTTTCATGCTGTCTCGGCTGAAAATGCGGTTAGGGCTGTGCATCTGAAATCCGGTTGCAGCTTGCTTATTCGGTGGATTAAGCCCCAAGTCGACAACACCCCGCGATACACTTTCCAAGAACTTGAGGGCGAATTTGTAACGTTCACGGTAGTTGTCCTCGCGCTCTTTGTCGACAACACCAATACGGGACACAAGGTTATACACTGCAATGTCCTTTGCGTATTTGTGTACAACAGGCGGGGCATTGGGGAGGGGCACCGGATACCTTTTGGCAAGGTATCCGTCCACCTCTGCAGCAGCGTCCACCAGTGACTGTTCGATCAGAGGCAGTAAATTAATTACCTACTCAACTAAAAAATGCCCGCAAAGCGCACCATAATAGGCTTTGTGAGCATTTTGTTGTTCGGTGGTGTGTTGCGTTCGCCGCGCGCAGTTGAAAAAATTGTTCTCAACATTATTGTCAACGCACCGCGCGACGTAGCACCCGCAAACCCGCATAACCACACGGTTTTCACGGTTTATCTCGGGTTGTTCGGGGTTATCTCGTTTTGTCACTTATTCTGTTAAATTACAAATATCAATCATATAACGTTCGAAAATTCGCAATGCTTGTTCATAACTTTGCATAGTCTTTGGTCTGAGGTTTTGACTTTGGCAATAGCTCATGAAATCATCAATATCATAGTCAAATTGCAGCATAAAAAGCACTCCTTTACTTCAAAGGCAGAATAAAAATTCGCACTCAATAAAGTAAAGGAGTTCATTGCATTATTTTTTAAAATTCATTGATCTAGATGTAATTTCCAGAGGAAATAAGCCGATTAATAAAATGTTTACAGCTTTTGTCTCCGTTTTTTTAAAAGCTCCATAAATCGCATTAGTAAGCCACTATTTCGCCGCTTCTATCTCGGTTCTCATGCCCTTGAGGCGCAGGGTAAGCTTGTCGGAAATAAGGGCAATAAACTCGCTATTGGTGGGCTTGCCGCGGGAGTTGTGAATGGTATAGCCGAAGTAGCTGTTCAGCGTATCGACATCTCCTCTGTCCCATGCAACTTCGATTGCGTGACGAATGGCACGCTCTACCCTGGAGGAAGTAGTATTATATCGTTTTGCCACAGTGGGATAGAGCTGCTTGGTAACGGAATTAATAATGTCGTGATCCTCAATGCAAAGCACAATGGATTCGCGCAGATAATGATATCCTTTGATATGAGCCGGCACACCAATCTGATGGATAATCTCGGTCACCATCATCTCAATGTCGGGTTCTGATTTAACAAAGGGCAGCACCTGCGCATTGGA
>NZ_DALZQO010000021.1:20658-44904 GCF_032017025.1 Hydrogenoanaerobacterium sp. | reverse complement strand
TCACCATTTTACGTATGCCGGTAAGCTGAACGATTCGTTCCACTAAAACCTCAACGTCAAAAGGCTTTAGGAAGTAGTAAGACGCTCCGGTATCCATGACTTCTTTTTGCAGGGTAGGGTTGTCAAAGGTTGACATGACCATAAAAAGAGGTTTTGCATTGCCCGCGTTCTTAACCTGCTTCATAACCGAAATTGCGTCAAAGTACGGCATAAAAATGTCGCACAATACAACATCGGGCTTGAGCTCGGAAATTTTTTCGAGCAAAACCGCACCATCTTTTTCCTGAATGGTGGTCTCAAAGCCATAAGTCTTCAAGAGATTGGAACACGGTAGTGAAAAATCTTTATTATCGTCTGCGATAATAATTTTTAACCTGCTATCCATGATAATTCCTCCAAGTTGTCTGAAATATTTCCGTCTGCTACATATTACCATAAATTACCATAATTGGCAATACCCTTTTTTCGTCTTTTTATCACAATCCTATAAAAAATTTTGTGTAAGAATTTGCAGATTATTAAGATGCCATCCTAATCGCATTTTCAACGTTATCGATGGAATAATACATATTCTCTGCAAATATACCGAATCCGCGTGTCGGATCGTTAACAAATACATGGGTAACAGCACCTACGAGCTTGCCGTCCTGCAGGATAGGGCTGCCGCTCATACCCTGTATAATACCGCCGGTTTTTGCAAGAAGCTTGGGATCAGTGATGCGAATTACCATGTTTTTGGTTGGATTGTTGTCACCGAAATTAACCTTCTCAATTATAATGTCGTATTCTTGCGGAGTACTGCCGTTAAGCGTTGTCAAAATAGTGGCGGCACTTGCTTTAACCTCCTGTCGAAAAGCGATAGGCATGAGTACCGGCGGAGTAATTTTAGCGTTGAGTGTACCATAAATGCCTGTTTCGTTATTTAGGTAAAGGTTGCCAAGCTTGCCGTTCTCATAAAAATTGCCTTGCAGCTCGCCAGGTGCTCCGCTTGTTCCTTTCACACATCCGGTGATATCCACCTGCACTGCTTCACCGCTCATCAGGGGCAAAATCTCACCGGTGTCAACATCACACACGGCGTGCCCTAAACCGCCGAATACGCCCGATATGGGGTCGTAGAAGGTCATTGTACCAATGCCTGCTGAGGAATCACGAACCCACATCCCAGCCTTGTATCCATCGCTGACATTGCTTTTGCAGGGGACAAGCGTAAGTGTCATTGGGGTGTTCTTGCGTTTTAGGCTGACTTTAAGGGGTTTTCCGCCGCT
This sequence comes from Hydrogenoanaerobacterium sp., assembly GCF_032017025.1. NCBI lineage: Bacteria > Bacillati > Bacillota > Clostridia > Eubacteriales > Oscillospiraceae > Hydrogenoanaerobacterium > Hydrogenoanaerobacterium sp. Next base: position 43,636 of record NZ_DALZQO010000021.1, on the reverse strand, counting down.
TTTTTCAACAATTTCTCCAACCTGCTCATTCGAATATACTTCTTTGCCATCGATACGCGTCATAACATCACCAATTCGGATACCGGCTTCTTTTGCGGGATTTATACTACCGGCTTCGGTATCGAGATCGCTTAACCCAACCACCATGACGCCTTCGGTAAACATTTTAATGCCAAACGGTGAGCCGCATGCCGCAACCATCTGCTTATCCACTACCTGCACCGTCACCTGTTTGAGCGGAATAGCACCGAACAGTTTGAGCTGTGCCTGATAGGTATTGCCAGACTGTGTAAACACCTGCCGCAAGTTGCCATTATTTTCAACGCTTGCGGTTACATTTAATTGAGAACGAATGGAAAATTGCTCGCCTTCCGCTATCATATATCGATCGGGAAGCAAACTGCTGATATAGAATAAAACACAAAGCAGCGCTGCAACGCAAATTGCAAACGTGCCCACCGTTACTTTTAAAAATTTTCTCATAAAGCATCCTCACATCTTCAAAAAAATAATCATTCGACAACAACTATTTTGGACGGACGGATGATTTTTATGAAAGGTAAAATGTATTCAAATTGGTTATCAATTTTGTAATATGTAAATCTTCCTTTGACAGTTATGATTTACCGATGATAGAATAAGTTAAATATTAAAAAAATTGCAAGGTTGTGACAGGATGAAGATGGCTATTGTGGGATCGCGCAAATGTGGCAATTTTACGGTTAGCACTATTCTGCCCTATATTCCGGTAAATATTACCGAACTTGTAAGCGGTGGCGCACATGGAGTGGATTATTTTGCAAACGCAGCAGCAGAAATACTTAATATTAAAATGATTTGTTTTTTGCCTGAATACAGCAAATTCGGCAAAGCCGCACCGTTAATACGCAATCGACAGATTTGTGATTATGCCGATTGTGTGCTTGCATTCTGGGATATGAAGTCAAAAGGTACACGCAGTGTGATCAGCTACTGTTTAAAACAGCGGATTCCTGTACGCGTAATACCCATGATTTCTCAGATATAATATTCCTATCTATATAGTAGACAATTTATTAAACGAATTATTCTATAAAATTATCTAATATGCCATAATAATTTACCAAAAAAGCAATTATTTTATAAGAACAGCATGTTGCACTGTGTTACACTATAGAAAAGGAAGGTATAAAAATAATGCCGCATATTTTAGAAGAAACGATCAGCCATTTTAATCTTACGCTTGCAACAGAATGCGCCGACGCGTTTTCTGCGTCAACCGGCATTGGCTGCACCGTCTCTGACTTTAGCGGAAATATACTGCACACCACCGGTTACAGCTGCAATTCTTGCGAAATTTGTTCCATCGTGAAGGAATGCAACAAGGTGGGCCTTACCTGCCGCGATGCCCATCTTTATGGAATGATGCAGGCGGAGCGCTTTGGAGGAAAATACATATATTATTGTCCAATGGGGCTGACTTACTTTGTATCACCAATTATGAGTGAGAATGAAGGAGTTGCATTGGTAACCGCTGGTCCACTTTTGATGGTAGATGCCGATGACTATATTAACTTTGATTTAAGCGGGTTTAGCCTTTCGGAGGCAAAATTGGCTAAAGTAACGGAGGTTATAAAAGACATCCCTTACGTCAGCCCCGAGCGTGTCTCACGCATGTCTACCATGCTGTTTATGTCAGTCGGCTTTTTGAATAATGTCGCTGCTTGCAACCAAATGCTGCAAACACAGGATTCGGATGCGATTCAAGGCCAAGTCGGAGACTTTATTTATCAGTTGAAACTGCAAAACAAACAGGAGGCTCCTCCCTATCCGCTGGAAAAAGAGCATGAACTGCTACAGTCGTTCGTCGATTCGGACAAACCGAATTCTCAGCGCCTGCTCAATGAACTGCTCGGGCATATCTTCTTTTCGTCGGGCGGGGATTTTCCAATTATTAAATCGCGGGTGTACGAACTGATTGTTCTGCTTTCTCGCGCTGCAATTGATGGCGGTGCTGAAACAGCGCTGGTTTTAAAGATGAACCACCGTTATATGGGCGAGATCGCAAAAATTGCATCGGTTGATGAGCTGTGCTACTGGCTTTCTGCCGTGATGAACAAATTTACCGATTTGGTGTTTAAGTTTACAGATGTGAAGCATGTAGATGTTATCCGCAAGGCGGCGCAATATATACGCAAAAACTATGCAAGCAAAATTACACTGGAAGAGGTTGCCTCGTTTGTTTACCTTTCTCCCTCGTATTTTAGCAAGGTGTTTAAGGAAGAAATGAACTGCAACTTTAACACTTATCTGAACAAAGTGCGCATTGAAAAAAGCAAGAAATTGCTTTTATTGGACAGTATCAAGCTGGTGGATATTTCAGGCATTGTAGGCTTTGAAGATCAAAGCTATTTTTCAAAGGTATTCAAAAAAATGACGGGCGTTACTCCCGGAAAGTATCGTGAATCACGCGGGCTTATAAAGCCTGCTAGAAACAAATAAATTTTTCATTATATCAATAAGGAGACGATACAAATGAGCATTTTAGCTGAAATCTCTGAGAACCTTCAAAAAGGCAAAGCGAAAATTGTAAAACAACTGGTTGAGGATGCAATTGCCCAGGGTATTTCCGCAAAGGAGATTCTGGAAGAAGGCTTGCTTGCCGGTATGGGTATCATCGGCGCAAAGTTCAAAAACAACGAGGTTTATGTACCTGAGGTTCTGATTGCCGCACGTGCCATGAACGCGGGCGCAGCTTTACTCAAGCCTTTGCTGAGCGAAGCCGGTGTTGAAGCAAGCGGCAAGGTTTGCATTGGTACCGTAAAAGGTGATTTGCATGATATTGGTAAAAATCTTGTTAAAATGATGATGGAAGGCAAAGGCCTTGAGGTGGTTGACCTTGGCACCGATGTTCCGCCCGAGAAATACGTTGAGGCTGCTGTAAATGAGGGCTGCACTGTTATTTGCTGCTCTGCCCTTCTCACCACAACCATGGGAGTTATGAAGGATGTCGTTGCCGCTGTTGAGGCTGCAGGCATTCGTGAAAAGGTTAAAATTATGATTGGCGGCGCACCGGTTACCGATGCTTTCTGCCAGCAAATTGGTGCTGACCGCTATACCCCTGATGCTTCGACTGCTGCTGAGGTTGCAATCGAACTGTGCCACGCATAATTTTTAAGGTCAGTAATTGGCCTGTTTATCCCTCGCAAAAAAGGAAGAGTGTCTCGTTTAAACGAGGCACTCTTCCTTTTTAAGTTTTTAATTTTTCGTATTGTTGGGGTCAATCATACGCGGCTTGCGCTTGGTAAGAATAAGGATGGAGGAAAGAACCGGAGCAAACATCACGTAGACAAGCATCGTCATAAGGTGATGCCAACCGAGCGGAACGGTTTGGAATACGGTATTGAGAAACGGCACATAGATTGCCGCCCACAGCACCCCTGCCGATACCAGCACCGCTAAAATAAGCTTAATATTATTTAGAGGATTGATGCGGAATAAACCATGCTCTTCACTTTTGCATTCAAATACATGAATCAGCTGTGTGATGACGAGCGTTGCAAATGCCCCGGTACGCGCGGTGCTCAGGTCACCAAACTCGCGCATAAAGTTGCTGAACACCGCAATGGTGGTGAGCCCGATGAGACAGCCGCGAAAGATGATGGTGGAAAGCAAGCCGCCGGAAAAAATGCTTTCGTTTTTGCCACGCGGGCGCACCTCCATCACATCGTGGTCGGCAGGCTCGAGCCCCAGTGCGATGGCGGGCAAGCCGTCGGTAGCAAGGTTTATGAGTAGTATTTGAATGGGAAGCAGGATTACTGGCATGCCCATAAGCATACCCACGAACATTGTAATCACTTCACCGATATTGCATGAGAGGAGATAACGGATAAATTTACGGATATTTCGGTAAATTACCCTGCCCTCTTCAATGGCGGCAACAAGGGTGGCGAAGTTATCGTCAAGCAATATCACCGAGGACGCCTCTTTGGTGACGTCGGTACCGCCCTCGCCCATCGATACGCCAATATCCGCCTCTTTAACGGCCGGTGCGTCGTTAACACCGTCGCCCGTCATTGCCACAATATTCCCTTGTTTTTTGAGGGCACGTACAATTTTCAGCTTATGCTCGGGGCTGACACGCGCAAACACGGCGGCTTTGCCCACAACGCTTTCAAATTCGATATCGCCCATGCGGTCAATCTCTTTGCCGGTGAGCACCAAATCACCTTTGCGCAATATGTTTAGTTCGGTAGCTATGGCAGAAGCGGTAAGCTTATGGTCGCCCGTGATCATAACCGTTTTAATGCCGGCCCTGTGGCACTTGCGCACCGCTTCAAATGCTTCTTTGCGCGGTGGGTCAATCATTCCCGCAAGCCCTACAAATGTGAGGTTTTCTTCGGTAGAAGGGTTCTCACCTTCCCTCAGTTCACGGTAAGCAAAGGCGAGCACGCGCAGTGCCTTTTTCGCCATCTGTTCATTGGCCGATTCGATTGTTCTCCGGGTGGCAAGGGTGAGGTGCTCCTGATCTCTACCCCTCTGATATTGGCTGCACTTTTCCAAAATGATATCGGGTGCGCCTTTTGTGAGTAAATATCTTACACCGCTGCGCGCCTGCACCACAACCGACATGCACTTGCGGATAGAATCAAACGGAAGCTCATCGATACGGGTGTAGCTGACTGCGGCTGTTTTTTCGGTGACATGAGCTTTTGCCGCCATAATCATGAGTGCAACCTCGGTGGGTTCACCGCTCACCTGCCATGAGGACCTGTTTTTATGGCGGCCAAACAGCTCATCTGGTTCATTTTCAAGGTGTGCGTTGTTGCACATCACCGCAATGTCAAGCAGCAGGCGCACATCCGGCTGAGCAGCGACACCGACGCTGCTGCCTTGGTAAAGCAGCTCTCCGCTCTTCTCAGTGCCACTACCTGTCACCGTCAGCTGGCGCTCTGTGGTAAAAATCTCTTTTACCGTCATGCGGTTTTCGGTGAGGGTACCGGTTTTATCGGAGCAAATAACGCCTGCACACCCCATTGTTTCAACGGAATGCAGCTTGCGGATAAGTGCATTGCGTTTGAGCATGCGCGATACGGCAAGGGCAAGGGCGATGGTAACGACAGCGGGCAGCCCTTCGGGAATGGCCGCCACAGACAGTGAAATGCCGGTGAGTATCATATCAAAAATAGGTTCACCGCGCACAATGCCGGTTACGGTAACAATGCCGCATATCGCAAGGCAACCGATAGCAAGGTATTTGCTCATTCCATCCAGTTTTTCTTGCAGCGGGGTTCTTTCTTCCTCAATATCGGTAAGAAGCCCTGCAATTTTACCCATCTCAGTACGCATACCGGTATCAAGCACAATTGCTTTGCAGCGCCCCTTTACAATGTTTGTCCCCATAAACACCATGCAGTTATGCTCGCGTGAAGGGTGCTCAAAGTTTTCATCCTCCAGCTTTTCCACCGGCAGCGATTCACCGCTGAGCATCGCCTCATCGGCCTGCAGTGCACTCGCTTCCAGCACCTGTGCATCGGCGGGGACGCGGTCGCCTGCCTCAAGCAAAATCAAGTCGCCCGGTACAAGCTCAATCGCTTCCAGCTCGGTTTTTTTACCGTCGCGTATCACCTTGGCGTGGGGCGCAGCAAGGTTTTTGAGTGCGTCCAGCGTTTTTTCGGTGCGGAATTCCTGCACAAAGCCGAGAATTGCGTTGACCAGTACAATGAGTACAATGGTGAGCGCTTCAACCGCTTCACCCATAAACACCGAAAGTGCTGTGGCAATCAGCAGGATAATGACCATTAAATCTTTAAACTGCCCCAAAAACATTTTTAACGCACTATGCTTTTTACCTGCCTCCAGTACATTTTCACCATATTCAAACAGGCGTTTGTTAGCCTGCTGCGTGGTGAGGCCCGCATATCCGCCGTCTCTTGCTTCACGTCTTGCCATCTTCCAGTCCTCCCTGTTATTGTCAAAGTCATGTGCTAGTCCAACTATATTCAGCAAGAGGCAAAAATATACAACCAACCTTTGACTATTGTGCGGGCACGGTTTAAAATAGAGTTATCTATTTCAGCAATATTCGACGGAGGGTATCTTATTATGAGGATTGTACATACTTCGGACTGGCATCTCGGTAAAATTGTGAATGAGTTTTCGATGCTGGACGATCAAAGATTTATACTCAATCAGATGATTGATTTTTTGGTACAGCAGAAAGCCGAGCTGCTGCTGGTAGCGGGCGACCTATACGACCGCTCAATACCGCCTGCGGATGCGGTAACCCTGCTGGACGACGTATTCTACCGTATCACGGTAGAAGCTAAAATCCCGGTCATTGCGGTGAGCGGCAACCACGACAGCCCCCAGCGCCTGAACTTTGCGAGCAGGCTTTATGAGCGCTCAGGGCTGTACCTGGAGGGTATCTACAATAAGAATATTCGCAAAGTGACGTTGAAAGATGGGTTTGGCAACATTCATTTTTACTGCCTGCCCTATCTTGAGCCTGCAATTGTACGCGCGGATTTTCCCGATGAAAAGATACACAGTTACGACGATGCATTTCGCGTGGTAATGAGCCACAACCTGCCGGAGATAGACCTCACCGAGCGAAATGTACTAATCACCCACGGCTTTTTCTCTTACCTGAAAGACCCTGCTGCGGTGGAGCGCAGCGACTCGGAGATCAGCATTGGAGGCAGCGATTTGATTGATGCTTCTTACGTCGATATGTTCGACTATGTGGCGCTTGGGCATCTTCATCGCCCACAGATGGCAGGGCGCGATTTCATCCGTTACAGCGGCTCGCCGCTGAAATACTCTGTACAGGAAAGCGGGGCGCCAAAATCACTCACCACTTTGGAGCTGCGTGAAAAGGGCGAAATGAGCATAAAAAGGTTTGACCTTACCCCGCAGCGTGACATGCGCGTGATACAGGGCAGCTTTGAGCGGCTGAGCGACGCTGCCAGACCTTTGGGAAACTGTAAGGACTATGTATACGCACTACTAACGGACGACAGCCTAATACCGGGCGCGATGGATAAGCTGCGCGCAGTATACCCGAACATCATGGGTATGGAGCTCATCGGGCGCAAACGTGAGTTTGATGCTGCTGTTGGTGCAGCCGCTTCGGTAAAAAACAAATCACCCCAGCAGTTGTTTGAGGAGTTTTACAGCGCAGTAAAGACAGAAGATATGACCGAATCGCGCCGTACAATGACAGACAAGCTGTTGAGTAAGTTGCAGGGAGGAATGGACGATGAAGCCAATTAAGCTGACAATGACCGCATTCGGCCCGTTTTCCGGCAGTGAAACAATTGATTTTACCACATTTACCGAAAACGGAATTTTTTTGATAACCGGCCCTACAGGTGCAGGTAAAACCACTATTTTTGATGCAATCTGTTTTGCGCTTTACGGCAGAGCAAGCGGTGATAACCGCCAGAACGAGAATTTCAAGAGTGACTTTGCACCCGAAACCACGCTTTGCAGCATCTATTTCGAGTTTGAACTGCGCGGTAAGCTGTTTCGTATTTTTCGTCAGCCACAGCAGCAAAAAATGACCAGCAAAGGTACTTACACCATGGTACCCAGCAAGGTGGAGCTCACTTTGCCAAGCGGCGATGTTATAACCGGCGCTGTGGATGTAAACGTGCGTGTGACTGAAATTCTTGGTATCAACCTCAGCCAGTTTAAGCAGATTGTAATGCTTGCACAGGGGGAATTCCAGCGCTTGCTCGAAGCATCCTCCGATGAAAAGCAGGAGATTTTTCGCCGTATTTTCTCCACCCAGTTGTTTGACCGTTTCACCCAGGAGCTGGGTGAAAAAACACGCACACTGGACACTTCCATCCGCAAGCAAACCGATGCCATTGCGGTGCACGCCGGTGCCATGGATTGCGGCGGGGATGCTGAGCTGTTTGCAATGACACAAGCAGAATCGATTGATGTGGAGGTACTGCTCACAGCGGCAGAAGCCTTTGTAAAAAGCGACCAGGAAAAGCTTGCAAACCTTGAACTTAAGCTGGCTGACCTGAACTCACTCAGAGATAAGCTGAATTTAGAGCAGATTGTGGCAACCAACCGTAAGTTTGCGGCACTGGAGGATCTTCGTAAAAAAATGGCGGTTTTACTTGGGCGCAAAGGCTATATTGCCGACCAAAAAACCAAGCTGGAGCTGATCCGTGGCGCACAGCAGGTGAGCAAGTCGGACGATGTTATTGCGCAGCTGAGTGCACAAATCTCCGAATACCAAAGAGAAGTGCAAGAATGCCAAAATCGGCTACCGGTGCTTGCCAACACAATGCGGCAGTCGCAGTCAGCACTGCACGAGGCGAAATTGCGCGAGGACGTAAAGCAAACCTTGATTGAGCACCGTGCAGGGCTGGAAACGGCAAAAAGTGTATTTGATAAGATTGACCGCTGCAATACTGAGCTTACAGAACTGCGTAAAATTCGAGAGCGCCTAAGGAAAAACGAGATGGTATTGCAAAAGCTGAAAGAACGCTCCGGCGTGCTCACACTGTGCAGGGATGCTCAGAAAAAGCTTGCAAATATGGAACAACTCTCGTTGCTTTGTGAAAAAACAGTGGAACATGCCAAAGAGTTTGCGGCGGTGAAAGAGGAATACATCATTCGCTACGACCGATTTTTAAGTGCTCAAGCGGGTATTTTGGCACGCACTTTGGAGGATCACACCCCCTGCCCTGTTTGCGGTTCGTTCGATCATCCGGCACCAGCCAAGCTTACGGAAGACGTACCTACACAGGCCGATTTAGACGAAACCCGCGCCCAGTTGGATGCATTATCAGCGCAGCTGAATTCGCTTGAGGCAGACCTTAAAACCTGCTACCGCCAAATTAACTATATGGATGACGTGTTTGATTTTGACGAGGGAGAAATTTTAAGGCACCCTGCAAAGATAACTGCGGCAAAAGAAGCCTGTAGCAGTCAGGTTGCTGCTCTAGAGCAGCAAATCCATGAAATGGAGCAGGAGATTGCCGAGCTGACCGGGTTTGCAAGCATTGACAACAAATACAACGATGAAATTGCGGTGCTTGAAGAGGTTGCAAAGATAACCAATCTTCTGCTCAAAACCAATTCAGACCTCGACAATAAAAAACGGCAAATTGAAGAGCTGCGTGAGCAGCTCACCGTCGGCATTGAGAGCGCAGAGCAATTAAAGGCAGAAATTGCGGTTACCAACGCCCAAATCATACAGATTGATGAGCAGCTCACCGCTACCACACAACGGTTTATGGATGCGAAATCGGAATATGACAAATTGTGTAAAACAGTAGAAATTTCACGCAGCAAGATGTTTGGGCTGAACAATCAGCTAAGCCTTGCACAGAACCAGTTCCAAGCCGATTTAAACATTTTCCGCTTTCCCTCACGCGAAATGTATGAGGAACACCGCGCGCTCATAGATAAGGCTTCAGAGCTCGAAGAGATCATCAACAGCTATAATATCGCCTGTACGGCTGCCACCACTGAGCTAAACTCTTTAGAGACCGAACTTGAGGGCAAAGAACCAGTAGATGCAGATCTGCTGAGTGCACAGCATAAAGAGCTTACCACACGGATTTCAGAGCTGAACCAGCAAAAGGTTATGCTTGCCGCACGGGTAAAAATCAACACACAGGCAGTTGGTTCCATTCGCGAGCGCTACAATGGTATGTCGAAGCTTTATACGCAATATAAAGACGTCAGCGAGCTGTACCGCCTTGCAAGCGGCAACAACGCACAGCGAATTTCGTTCGAAAGCTACGTGCTTGCATCTTACTTTGATGATATTATTGCGCTTGCAAACATTCGTCTTGGTAAAATGACCTGTTCCCGCTACGAGCTGCGCCGCAAAGCGGATCGAGAAAAGTTTGGGCGGGCATCGGGGCTAAGCCTTGAGATTATTGACAACTACAGCGGCAAGGCACGGCATATTACTACTCTTTCGGGCGGCGAAAGCTTTAAAACTTCACTCGCTTTAGCACTCAGCCTGGCAGACATTGTACAAATGTACGCAGGTGGCGTGGTGATTGATACCATGTTTATTGATGAAGGCTTTGGCACGCTGGACGATGAATCGCTGAATGCGGCAGTGCAAACGCTGATGTCGTTGGGTGAAGACGGACGCGTCGTGGGTATCATCTCTCACGTCAGCGAGCTGAAAGAGCGCATACCTACGCGCATTAACGTAACTCCAACCAAGACCGGGAGCACGTGTAATATTATAATGTAGTTTTTTGTTGTATAAAAAAGAAAGAATATGAAAAAAGTGCTTGACTTTTAGTCGTGTTGTTGATATAATAATATTCGTTCCACAGAAAGTGTAACGAATATGCGAGGGTGGCGGAATGGCAGACGCACTAGCTTGAGGTGCTAGCGGTTTCACGACTGTGTGGGTTCAAGTCCCATCCTTCGCACCAAAAATGAAAGGCAAAAAAGATTTATGGCTCACAAAGCCAGTATCCATGCGCCTTTCGAGGGCTTTCACTTTAAAAAGTGGAAGCCCTTTTTTCATAGATTTATTTAGGTAAAAGCTTCACACTGATGAGGCTTGAACCTGCAAGCAAAAGCGTGTGAGGCAGCGCCCTTTTTTCGGGAGCTGAAATCACACGCCAAACAATACGAACAGAAAACAAAAAGTAGCGCCATTTTGAATCAGCAGAAATGCTGGCTCAAAAGTGGCGCTCTTTTTTATATACATCCCCGCAAACCCTTGCGGCATCTATGGTGCCCTTTTTTGTAGGGCATCCAACTTCAAAAAGGGCACTGCCCAAAATATGAATCCGAAAGCACCCAAGGGCGCTGATTTTAAGGCTGAATTAAGCCAAAAAAGTCAGCGCCCTTTTTTGTTTTTGGAAAAGAAAGAAGGAATGACATGAGCAACAAGTTTTTCACCGAGCTATCCCGCACGCTGGCAGAACAGGGCATCCAGACCGCTGAGGTAGAGCGTGGGCGATTACCCATCCTGCTGGACGGTCAACCGGCAATCTGTGTGGAACCCAGTGGAATGCTTTACATTAGCTCCGGCTATGTAGAAAGCAGAGACTGCTCCGAGCTCTACCACAAAGTGGTGCCCTTTTCCGAGATGATGTACGAATACACCTCACTGATGGAAAGTGCGCCACTGCTCCAGTCGGACAGCGGAAACGAATCCTACCGCCTGTTGGCTGACTTCAACGGTGTGGTTTTGGCTGGAAAAGAAAAAGGGCGCTATGGATATCAGTTCGCCACATGGCGGCACGATGCCAGCGGCACAGGCTTTGAGCAAGGTAATTATTTCATGAACGGTTACGCCGCAGCCAAAGAGGACTTTGCCTGCCGTGCAGGGCTGGTGGAAAAAGGGCGCCAGTTCACGGATGAGCAGCTCACCGAGTTGTACCGCTGTGCACAAGATACGCTGGATCACGAATACGAGCTGTCGGATGCGCGGATATCACTGCTCGAAAGAACGCAAAACCAGATAGAAGCTGCCGTCCCAGATTTGCGGGAGCGAATTGTGGCGACGGATTCACAGACGTTCGGTATGCAGATGGAATAATGACACCAGCGCGGTCGAGCTAAGGCAGTAAGCCTTTCCTCGGCCGATTTTCTATTTTCAGAAAGGGGAAATTTATGTTAGTAAGATATAAACGAAATAAGCGATATGCCTGCTACGACACAGAGAGCCTCGTGCCTCGTGGCAGACCGGAAATCCCGCCCCGCCCACATGGGCCCTTTGCAAGCTGCGGTGCGTGTCCCTACGCTTCCCACGGCTTTGTGTGCTACGGCAAAGAGGGTGAATGTTTGAGAACCGACATGAACCGATTAGATCGAAGAAGGGAGAATCGCTATGCTGAAATTGACGCTCCGCAGAAATGACGCCCCCAGCTACCGAACAGCCACCATTGAGTTCCCCGCCATTGAGGGGGATTTTCAAAAGATGCTGGATGGGATTGGCGTTGGCATCACCACAGAAAAAAACTGCGTCGTAGACCACATCACTGGCGATGATGGCGCCCTCCAGCAGCTCACCGGCCAGTGTGTCAACGCCGATGAGGTGCAGTACCTCGCCAAACGGCTGGATAGCTTCGACAAGAAAGAGACGCAGACCTTCCACGCGGCGGCGTTTACCGAGCAGCTCACCGAGGTGAAAGACCTCATCAACCTCACCTTCAATCTGCACTGCCACTGTCTGGTGTCGGATTTCTCCGACGCCGCAGCCATTGGGCAAAACTATGAATTCAGCCGCCTCATGACGATGTCGATGGTGGAAATGGAGCGAACGAATTTTGAGGAAATCGGGCGCAGACTGATTGGAGAGAAAAAGGGCGCCATTACTCCGTATGGCGTGCTGTATGCCACCGGCAATCAGCCAGAGCTGGTCTACAACGGCAGGCAATTCCCTGAATACAGCTACCGGGGAGACGATGTGGCGGTGATCACACTGGAGGTGGACGATCCCAAAAGCGGTGTGCAGTATGAGTATCTGTATCTTCCCTGTTGGGAAGTGGAAATCCAAAAGGCGTGCTGCCGCCTCGGTGTTGAATCGGCGCACTCCTGCGCCGCCAGCTTGGAATGCACAGTAATGGACGAGAATGTCTATGGCATTTTTACCGAGGATTACCCCTTGTCCGAGCATTTGGACGCCTTAAATAACCTTGCTCGTGCCTATCGCGGCTTTGATTCGCAAGCCTGCGCCGCCTTTCATGCCATTGTGGATATGGTATCCCTCAAAACACCGGAGGACGTGGCGGTGCTGGCGGACAATTTCTATGAGTTTACCGCCATACCGGGTGTCCATAGCCCCACCGCCTATGGCAAATACATGATTATTGACTCCGGGCGCTATGAATTCGACGAAAATCTGGAGGAATACATTGACTTCAAGCGATATGGTGAGCAGCGCATTCGGGCAGAAGGCGGCAGCTTTACCGATTATGGCTACATTGCCTATCGGGGCAACACCCCCGCAATGATGGAACTGCTTGACAAGGAGCAAACGCAAGGCATGATGATGGGAGGAATGTAAGATGATGAATCAGAACCAAGTGGCACGGATCAAGGCGCAATATCCGCCCGGCACCCGCATCCGTCTTGACCATATGGATGACCCCTATGCACCCATCCCATCGGGCACCGAGGGTGTGGTGCAGGCGGTGGACGACATTGGCACACTCCACTGCAAATTTGAAAATGGGCAGAGTTTAGGTGTCATTGTGGGTGAGGATATTTTTTCCGTGCTCTCGCCCGAAGAACAGCAAAATATGGGCATGACAATGACCATGGGATAAGAAAAACGGCAAGATGAAAAATCATCCTGCCGTTTGTTATTTATCAAGACCCTTAATCATGTCATACACAAATGTGCGTTTGTCCTGTGGCTGTTTGCGAAGAATCGCAAGTATTTCTGCCTCCTGCTCGTTAAGCTCCGAAGCCCGCAGCGTGGACTTGATATCAGTTCTGCTAAGAATGTAGTCTACCGAGCTGTCCAAGACATCAGCCAGTTTCACCAACATTTCCGCAGGTGGTACAGCTTTGCCGATTTCATAGCCACTAATGGTTTCTTGGGATACATTCAGCTCCATGGCAAGGCGAAGCTGGGTCAATCCCTTGGCTTCCCTTAGTTGTTTTAGTCGTTCCACAAATAATCCTCCTTTCAAGTATGGATATTGTCAATATAAATTATATCCCTATTGCTTGACTGTAACAGTCATGTTATTTATACTGTGTATGGATTGTGTCCATACACACAACAAATATACTGACTGGAGGATGCAAAGTGGACGAGAAGATCAACAGGGAAAAAACAGTATGCTTTACAGGACATCGGAGCGAAAAGCTCCCCAAGGGTGATGCATTAGAAAGGCTGCGGCTAAGGCTGGCAGATGAAATCGACAAAGCAATCGCAGATGGGTATGACACCTTTTTGTTCGGCGGCGCTTACGGCTTCGACCTTATGGCGGCAGAGGAAGTCATTAAAAAGAAATCACTGATTAACCTGCAAAACCCTCAGCTGATTCGGCTGTGGGCAATCATACCTTTTGAGGAACAAGCTGTACGGCTTTCGGTAGCAGACCATGAGCGGTATTATGAAATCATGCCCATGTGTGACGAGGTCATCACGCTAAACACACGCTACAGCAGCCAGTGCTACGCCCAGCGAAATCAGTACATGGTTGACCGCAGCAACAGAGTCATCTGCTGCTGGAACGGACAATCGGTCAGCGGAACGGCGCAAACCGTCCGCATGGCACAAAAGCAAAGCCTTGAAATCATCAACCTATACGAATAAACCAAAAGGCATTGCCGCCATGAAACGCGGTAATGCCTTTCCTCGTGAAAGGAGTAAAAATGTTAGAAGTCTATCTCTTAAAACAGGGCGCACCCAAGGCGGTGCGGTTATCCCTCCCCGCTGCCGACTTTGCGTTGCTGGATGCACTGGACAAAGCTGGGATTACCAATGAGCGTGATATCTACAGCGTGGAGGTCGCAAATAGCAAGCTGGACTATCTGCCGCAGTTTATCCCCGACACTGCAAATTTGTATGAGCTGAACATCCTCGCAGGACAGCTTGCCACCATGAGCCAGTGGGAGCTGGACTGCTTTGAGGGCATGGTGATGATGGACTCTGTTAAAACCGAGTATGCCCCCATTGGGGTAGAGCGGCTCATCAACATGACCCACAGCACCGGCGATTGCCAGATTGCAAATGGTGTGTTTGACGATGAGCAGCTCGGCAGATTTTATGTGGAAAATGATTTTCCTGTCATTCCCGATAATCTGCCTGACACCGCATACGATTTGCTCAACTATGAGGAAATCGGCAAGCAGGCACGGTCAGCTGAGGGCGGTGTGTTTACCGAAAAGGGCTATGTTGTCCATAGCGGCGAGATGAGCCGTCAGTACAGCAGTGAAAATTTGACGTTTCCTCAAAAACCGGACTATGTATTTTTACTGGAGATTGCCACACTGCCCCAGGGCGATGAACCAAACGACAAGCATTGTGTAGTCCTCACGCTACCCTATGATGACGAAACATTGAAATCGGCACTGCATCAGATTGGGGCAGATGGCATTGAGGGCTGCTGTTTTTATAAATCTGAAAGCACGATTCCCCAGCTTTCAGATGCGTTCGGATTTTTGGAGGATATTGACCAGCTAAATGAGCTTTCCAACATCATCAAAGGATTTTCCAAAGAACAAACCTGTACCTATAAGGCAATGCTGGATGCTGCGCCAGAGGATATTACCATTCCCGAGGCGTTGGAGCTGTCTACGCAGATTCAAAGCTTTTCCGTTATCCGAGAAGCCGCCACACCCGACGAGTATGCAAAGCATCAGCTTTCAAAATACTGCATTGAGCTTCAAGAAGAATTATTCGCTTGCGCCAATCTGGAGCGGTACGGACAAAAGCTGATTGAGGAAAAAGGAATTGCCATGACCGACTACGGCGTGCTGTGGTCACTGGATGGACAGACGGTAGAGCAATGCCTAAACCGAGATAGCCCTGCCATGCGTATGGAAATGAAATAGTCAAATCCTTGTTGCACTTTGGTATAGCTTTCCTGCAAAAAGTGTGGCATTGTGTTGTGCTTGAAGGAGGTGAAGAACATGGAAGCATTGGAACAGCTCATTGACGAGCGCAGTGAAAAAGCGATGGCGGAGCTTCGGGAAAATCCAGAGTTTATGGCGCTTCTCGTAGAGCAACAGGAACTGCTGGAAGCGTTGCTCGCTAAAATTTCCGATAAGCAGACCCAAAAAGCTGTTATGGCGTATGATGAGCAAAAGAATGCCGTTAGCGGCATTCAGCTAAAAGCAGTTTACAAGGCTGGGGCGCTTGACGCAGTCAAGCTTCTCAAAACATTGGGCGTGATTTAGCACCGACTTGAAAAAGTTGGTGCTTTTTTATGTGCCCATCAGCAACAGGCCGTTTTCCAAAAGGAATGCGGCTGTTGCTCTTCCTTTCGGGAGCGGCCGAAAGGAGGTGTCCCACATTGGAAAAAAGAAAACAGGAACATCACCGACTTCCGCCGGGAGGTGATGACGTATAAACAGCTTTATGTCTTGGATTGGCGGGAAGAAATCCCTGCGGGATTTGATTGTCAATTTGTTCCCCCTCTACTATGAGCGATACATTGAGGTATTTGGCGGTGGTGGCTGGATACTGTTTCACAAGCCCCCCGGCAACGATTTTGAGGTATACAACGACTTCAACAGTCTGCTCACTAATCTCTACCGCTGTGTGCGGGAAAAGCCCACCGAGCTGATGGATGCGCTGAAATACTGCCTCAACTCCCGTGAGGATTTTGACTTTGTCAAAAACGCCCTTGCCCGTGACAGCCCCGCCAGCGATGTGCAAAAGGCGGCGTGGTTTTACCAGCTCATCCGCTACAGCTACGCATCGGGGCTGACCAGCTTCGGCAGTCAGCCCCACGACATCCGCTCCAACTTTCCCATCATTGAGCAGGCTCACAGGCGGCTTGCCAAGGTGGTCATTGAGAATAAGGACTTTGAAAAGCTGATTGGGCAGTACGACCGCCCTGTCAGCTTTTTCTACTGTGACCCGCCGTACTACGAAACAGAATCCTATTACAAAAATGTGGGCGAGGACGGCTTTACGGAAAAAGATCATATCCGCCTGCGGGATGCGTTGATGAAAGCCCAAGGCAAATTTTTGCTGTCCTATAACGACTGCGAGTTTATCCGCAATCTTTACGATGCACCGGGCATTCAAATTGATGCCTACACCCGCATCAGCAATATCAAGCAGCGGTATGACAATGGGGCACAGTTTCCCGAAATCCTCATTGCCAACTACGATATGCAGGAGCGCAGCCGCAATGCCCCGGCACAGATGAATCTATTTGATGCAGGACTACCCGGTCTGATGCCGGGTGAAGAAGAATAAACAAATATTTTGGAGGTAACCGACTATGAGGAAAAATCAGAACAAAAAAATGCAGGAAAAGGACATCATCCGCACGTTGCTCATGGACAGCGCTCTTGGGGAGGCCGAAAAGCTAGATGTTGTCGTAAATGATAGCGCTTGTGTGATTTACAAAGGTGAAATGACAGTGCTTGAGCTGACTTCGCTCATCGACACCCTTAGCAATATGGCGTCCGATCTCACCGTGGTGCTGGCACAGGCCTGCGGCTTTTGTGATAACTGCGGAGAAGAACACGACCCCGCTGATTGCAAGGACAAGCAGTGCAGCGAAGCGTGTGCTTTTCTGAGCAGCTGCCAGGACAGCCCCGCCGATTGTGTGATGCACTGTACGTTCTGCCAAGATTTGCTCAATGGCAGCGGTGAAGTCCATGTACCCGATTATATCTTGGAGGAAGCCGGAATTCCCCAGGGTGCCAAGCTGGAAGCCTACACCGATGAGGACAGCGGCGAAATCGTGGTAGTCGAATCTGATGTTCAGCAGGACATTACCGATGTACCGCCTGCTATTGTGGCAATCCTCGCAAAAGCCGGTGTCTGCCTTGCCAAACTGGATGAGCTAATTATGTTGGAGGAAATTGTCTATGGAAAATAAGGAGTTTCCCAGCGTTTATCCCTATTCCCGTGAGGAAGCGGGGCGGCTGAAGGAACTGCCTCAGTGGAGGGACAGCCATAAGCTGAATGTTGCCTGTAAGGATGCCATTGAGCAGGCCATCCGCCGTGACTTTGACGGAATGCACCTCGAATCCGACTGCGCCGCCTCGGTCATTGCCGAGTATGGCTACCACAGGACGACCTATGTCCTAGCCAACTCCCTCCAGCAAAAAGAATACGATGGCAGGTTTTCCCGCGGCAACCACGATTGGGCAAAGAGAACCTACATCCCGCCCGATAAGGAGAACGCCTACCGCTACCGATTTGCAGTGGACAGTCATCCCGCTGTGTTGGATGGCTTCGTCAACCAGTACCGCAGAGCGTACCAGAGCCTTGGATTGTTCGACCACACCCAATGCCTGACCGATGCTGACAAGCAGGATTTTGAGGGCAAGGTCATCGTCATGTCGCCCGATCTTCTCAAGGAAACCTGTCTGACCCCGCAGAGTCAGCTCTGGCTCTGCACTGGTGGCTTTGGCTCCCACCCAAACTCCAGGGGGCGGGCGGTGTTCGCCACCAATCTGAAGGACGGCGAAACGGCGCGGCTCAATCGTAATGACTTCATCGGCGTGCTGGCGGACAGCTATCTGCCCGATTGGGCGGCAGAAAGGCTGGCGGAGCTGAAAGCCGCAGGACAGGAGCAGAGCGAATCCCCCGGTATGGGAGGGATGGAAATGCAGTAAGGAGGTGGCGATATGCCCGGCATCACCCTAAAAAACGGCCTCATTTCCTACTATGGCAACCCAGCGGGCTACACAGAAAAAGAAAAGGCCATTGTGGATTGCATCTTTCAAAATGACGAGCTGACCGGCTGGCTGGCAGAGAAAAAGCTTACCCCCGCATGGATGGACGGCGTACTGGAACGTCTGCTTGCTGGGGAGCAGATGAGCGGCAGCGCACAAGCTGCGCCGCTAAAGAATATCCGCATTTGGCAGCTTAAGCCCGAAAACGATGTGCATATGAAATTTATCAGCTACGAGGAAATGGTCAAGGAATTTGGTGCGCCCGACCCCCAGAATTACCGTATCGCCTACGATGGGCAGCTTGGCACCAATGACCTTGAAAGCATTTATGCCCGTTGCAACGTGAACCATCCGCCCGGCTACAACGGACACTCCCTGTCCATGTCCGACGTGGTGGAGCTGTACGACGGCGAGGGCAGCGAATTTCACTATGTAGACCACTTCGGTTTTCAGAACATCAGCTTTGAAAGCCAAGAACCAGCGCAAACCATGCGCATGGAGCTGTAGACAGCCGTGGCTGTCTTTTTTTGTTCAAATCTAAATTTTAGGAGGAACTACCATGACACAGTTTATCAAAAAGGTTAAAAATCGCATCTCCCCCCTGCGCACCAAAGTGAACACCGCCTGTCTGCGCGGCAGGCGCATCCTGTCCGATACCCGCGGCGAGGGCTATATTGACACCGCTGTAAAAATCTTAATTTGCGTGGTTTTGGGTGCTTTGCTTCTAGCGGGGCTCTACACCCTGTTTGGAGAAACGGTGCTGCCCACCCTGACCCAGCGCATTAAGGAAATGTTCAACTACGCCGGTTAAGAACGGCGAAAAGCTTCAGAAGGAGGAAAAATTATGTCTAAGAACACAACCCCAGCGCCGCCGAAATACGATGTGAAAATCCATTCCTTTCGTCCGGAGGGTAGCTGTAAGGCGACCGCATCGGTCAATGTCTACGGAGATTTTGCCGTGCGCGGCATAAAGGTGATGGAGGGCTCTCGTGGGCTATTTGTCTCCATGCCCAGCTACAAGGCCGGAAACGGCGAATACAAGGACATCTGCTTTCCCTGCACCAAGGAGGCCAAGGCGGAGTTTGACCAAGCAGTTGTCGGCGCATATCAGCAGGCACTCACCCAAAGCCAGAACGCCACGCAGGAGCAGGAAGCCCCCGTCCCCCAGCAGGAGCAAGCGTCCCAGCCCGTTATGGCGGGAATGTAGGAGGATGTGCCGATGAATAAAACGATTAAGCGCCCTCTCAGCATTCTCCTGTGCGTCTGTATGGTCATCTCCTTGTTTGCGGGAAGTGCCTACGCCGCAGGCAAATATTTTGAAGATGCCAAGGGGCATTGGGCGGAGGATGCCATCAAAATTCTTTCAGACAAGGGTGTTCTCTGCGGCTATCCCGATGGTCTGTCGCACCCCGATGAACTCATCACCCGCGCAGAATTTGCCGTCTTGGTGGCGCGAACATTGGAGCTGCCGGAGCCTGACGAGCAAGAGGTCACCATCCGCTTCACCGACCTTGCGGGACATTGGTCAGAACAGGATGTGGAGGCACTCATCATCGCAGGAATTATCCAAAAGGACGATTTCGGCAGCAAGTTTCTACCGGATGAACCCATCACCCGCATGGAGATGATCCGTATGCTGGTGCGCGCCATTGGCAAGGGTGAACATGACAGTGCCTGTCCCTGTGACATCGGATTTTTAGACGAAAGCCAGCTCACAGAGGGACAAAAAGCCTACATCTGCACCGGCAAGCATTACCACATCGTCAGCGGCTACCCGGATGGTATGGTCCGCCCCGATGGCGACGCCACCCGCGGCGAAGCCTTTGAGATGCTGCTGGACACGGAAAAAGCCAAGAAGCAGATCAAAAAGGAAGAACCGCAAAAGCCACCTGTGGTAAAGCCCGAGGATAAGCCCTCGGGTGGAGGTAGCGGTGGGGGCGGTTCTTCTTACGTTCCGGCGCCGCAGCTTTCCTTTACGCTCCCCAAAACCGCCTATACCTCCGAGGAAATCGAAATCAAGCCCACAAGCCGCTACGTCAGCGAGGTTGTATGGACAGCGCTAAAGAACGGACTTCCGGTGGAGCTAACCGAGGTGATCAAGGGGGAATTAACCGCAAGCGGTGGCAAGGTAAGCTTTACGCAGATTGGCAGCATTACCCTCATTGCCACAGCAAAAAACAGCCGCGGCGTGACGGTGACACAGGAACAGACGGTCAGCATTTATCCCGTGGTGAAAGCTGCATTCACGCTGCCCGACACCGCTCACACCGATACCGCCGTTGCCGTGGAGCTGAAAACCGAGAACCTTGGCAGTAATACCGTTACTTGGGCTTTGAAGCATGACGGCAAGGAAATCGCTATTGCGGATGCCTTGGATGGTACGCTCTCCGCAGAGGGCGGCACGTTGGTGTTCAAAGAAAAAGGCAGCTATACGCTTACCGCCTCCATTGCGGATGAGCTTGGCAAAATCATCACCGCAGAGGACAATATCACGGTTTACCCTGTGGCAGAGGTCAAGCTGACACTGCCTACGGTTTCTCATACCGATAAGACCGTCCCCATCAAGACAGAAACAAAAAATGCCGATGGGCTGGAGGTTTCATACGCTCTCACCAAAAACGGCGAGCCTGTGGAAATTGGTACGGCCATTGAAGGTGACTTTGCAGGCGGTACCGTCCCCTTTAAAGAAAAAGGCGTGTATGTGCTGACCGCATCTGTCACCGATGCCACCGGCAGAGTGTTTGCAGACACTGCAAGCATCACGGTCTACCCAGTAGGCTCTGCCGGTTTCTATCTGCCCGAAATCTTCCACACAGACAAAACCGCTATGGTGGAAGCGGTGTTTGGAGAGATTGGCAGCCACACCGCAAACTGGTCACTGAAGCGTGACGGCAAAGAGATTGCGCTCTCCGAAGCAGCCAAAGGCACGCTTACCAATACTGGTGGTGAGCTGCAATTCACTCAAAAAGGCAACTATGTACTTGCCGCAGAGTTCACCGATGATGGCGGCAGAAGCTATCGCTATGAGCAAAGCTTCCGCGTTTATCCCGTGCCGACTGTGTCCTACAGCCTGCCAAAGTTTGCCCACACAGACAGTGACATCACCGTAACGCCCAAAACCTCATATTTAGAGGGACTCACCATCCAGTGGCTGGTGGACAACACCTACGGTTTTCAGGACTGGCCCACCTATGTGGACGGCAAGCTCACCAATAACGGAGGCACTATCCGCTTTAAACGAGCCGGAACTTATGAGCTGGCGGCGAGAGTCACCGATGAAACCGGCAGAGTTTTTTTATACGAGAGCAAGGAAAAATGCGAGGTGCTTCCGGTGTTGACCATCGACTTTGCCCTGCCACCCCTTGCCTACACTGACACTACCATTGATCTGCGTACCCACGGTAACAACAATGTTTTGCCTGTGGAGTGGTCTGTGACCAAAGACGGTAAGAGCATTTCGCTTTCCGAAGCGTTCAGCGGCACTCTCAATGCCCATGGCGGCAAACTCACCTTTAAGACCCACGGAGAATATGTCCTCACCGCCACCATGACCGATTACCTGAGCCGCAGCTATTCCCACAGTGAGCGTGTGGACATTCTGCCGGTGGTGCAGTACGCATTTGCCATGCCGCAGACAGTTCACTATGGCACAGAGTTTGCCATTACCGCAAAGAATGTGCAGCACCTCGACGGCTGTACCGTTGCGTGGACACTGGAAAAAGAGGGCACGGCGGCGCAGTATCAAGGCACGCTGGGCAATGACGGCGGTAATATTTCCATTCGTGATACCGGAGCCTTTACCCTGAAAGCCTCCGTCACCGACCGTGCTGGGAGAAGTGCCACCCATGAGGAATCCATCACCGTCACCAACACCGCACCTAACCAGCCAACGCTGACCGCTGTTCCCACTCGAACTGTCAAGGATGGTAAGTTTTTAGTGAATATCACTGCTGCCGCCACCGATCCCGATGGGGACACGGTGACCTTGGAATACGAGGGCACCACCACCGACAGCTACTATGCATCCGGTGCGCACACCATTCGCGTCCGCGCCAAGGACATTGCTGGGGCATATTCTCCGTGGACAGAAAAGAGCTTCACCATTACAAGCGCCGCACCAACGGTGACACTATCCGCTGTGCCCACCAGAACGGCGCAAAATGGAAAACTCCTCATCAACATCACTGCCTCGGTAAGCGATGGGGATGGAGATGCCACCACGCTGGAATGGGAGAATAAATCTGCAGATAACTACTACGCCGTAGGCACCCACACCGTCCGTGTCCGTGCCAAGGATAGCACGGGGCTGTATTCGGCATGGGCTTCTAAGACCTTTACCATTGCAAACTCCGCGCCTACAACGCCCGTCATCAACAGAACACCCAGCGGCAACAGCGTTGCACCCGGCACCAATGTCACCATCACTGCCTCCAGCACCGACCCTGATGGCGACGCCATTCGCTATGTGTGGGAGGGCAGAAACGCCGAAACCCAAAGCTATCCGTTGGGCAGAAATCTGGTGCGCGTCAAGGCGGTGGATTCCACAGGTGCGGAGTCTCCGTGGGCAGCTATCGTGTTCTTTGTTGCCGACTCCAACGGCAGCGGCGGCATGACACTGACCGGCCCCGATTCCGTCATTTTGGAAAACGGCATTGCTGGAGCAACCATCACC
>NZ_DALZQO010000021.1:19851-20648 GCF_032017025.1 Hydrogenoanaerobacterium sp. | reverse complement strand
CACCGAGTACACCTTCACGGTGCCGCCCGTCAGTGGCCACAGCGGAGGCGACTATGGCAGAGTGCGCGGCTACAATGTGCTGACCGGCCAGTGGGATCAGCTCGACTACGGCACCACCTCAAACGGCATTACATTCAGCCGAACCCTCGACGCGGGTGTGTACAGCAAGCTGGAGTTTTACTACTATACCAACCATAACTGTATGTACAACAAGAGCAATATCACCTATTCGGTAAACTATCACTTTGAATAAATGGAGGAATTAATCATGAAAAACTTTGTTTGCAAGCTCAAGCACAAGGCTGACATGGCGGTCATCAAAACCCGCCGCATCCTGTCCGACACCCGCGGCGAGGGCTATATTGACACCGCTGTAAAAATCTTGATTTGCGTGGTTTTGGGTGCTCTGCTCCTTGCTGGGCTCTACACCCTGTTTGGAGAAACGGTGCTGCCCACCCTTACCCAGCGAATCAAGGAAATGTTCAACTATGCAGGCTAACGGCATCGCACAGGCGGTGCTTTTTTCTTGTCTGCTGGTGGCGGCCGCCCTGTGGGATATCCGCAAGCGAACTATCCCCGACAGCATCTGCATTCTGATTGCGTTAACAGGGCTGATTGATTTCAGCCCTGTTAACCTTTTGGGGGCGACTCCCGCCCTGCTCTTTTTCTTTTTCGCCTTTTTGAACACGGAGTATGTGGGAGGTGGCGATATCAAGCTGGTGGCGGCAGTGGGCTCGGTTATGGGGCTACAGGCAATGACCGCAGGCCTCATTTTTTCCCTTGTACCATTTCTGCTG
>NZ_DALZQO010000021.1:0-19841 GCF_032017025.1 Hydrogenoanaerobacterium sp. | reverse complement strand
CTGGCCTGCGGCCGCCGCTGTGCAACGGCACAGAAAATCAGAGGCTTCGCTTTCCCTGCGTGTTGCCGTACCCTTTATACCGCTTTTGTCAATTGGGCTTCTCACCGCATATTACATGAAAATTGGAGGTATTTTTTAATGAGCATTTTCAAAAACCGCACCGTTGTGGGTGCAATCTGTATTCTATTATCCCTGCTCATCTGCTTTGGCATCACGCCGCTCTTTAACAAAACAGTCAGCCAGAAAACAGAAATCGTCCGCGTCGCCAAGGAGATCAAGGCAGGCGATGAAATCACCAAGGACATGGTGCAGCTGGTGGAGGTGGGCGGCTTCGGTCTGCCCGAAAACGTCATCCGCCAGACAGACACCGTGGTGGGCAAGTATGCCGCCGCCGATTTATCCGTGGGCGATTATATTCTTGCGCCCAAGCTGTCCGACACCCCCGCCGCCGAGAATGCCTACCTTTACAATCTGGACGGCAGCAAACAGGCCATGTCCATCACCATTAAGAGCTTTGCCTACGGCCTGTCGGGCAAAATCCAGAGTGGGGACATCGTCAGCGTCATTGCCCCCGACTACAAAAAGCAAGGCACAACCGTGATTCCGCCCGAACTGAAGTATGTAGAGGTCATCAGTGTCACCGCCAGCTCCGGCTACGATGCCAACACCGGAGAGGCTCCTGCGGTGGAGGATGAAAAAGAACTGCCCTCCACGGTCACGTTGATGGTTTCCCCCGAACAGAGCTGCGCCCTTGCCGCGCTGGAGGCGGAGGGCAAGCTCCATCTGTCCCTCGTCTATCGCGGCGCACCCGAAAACACCGCCAAGTTTATTGCCGCGCAGGAGAAGGTAATCGCGGCCCTTTATCCTACAAAGCAGGAGGAAGCCCAACCGGAGCAGCCCCAGACGCCTGCATCCCAGCAGCCTGCAGAAAGCGAGGCACAGTAATGAACTTCAAAAAGAAAAGCATCTTTTCCCATACTGTACCTACGGAGGACACGCCCCAGGAGCAGGAAGTCCAAGGCGGCGTGCTGGCTGTTTGGGGCTCTCCCGGCAGCGGTAAAACCGTGACCGCTGTTAAAATTGCCAAGCACCTTGCAGGCCAAAAACAGAATGTGGTGCTACTACTCTGCGATATGACTGCGCCCATGCTGCCCTGCATCTGCCTACCCTCGGAGCTGGAAAGCGAACACTCGCTGGGCAGTGTGCTTGCCGCCACCCATGTCACCCAGCCGCTGGTAAAGCACAATCTGGTGACACTAAAGAAAAACAGCTACCTCACCATCCTCGGCATGAAAAAGGGTGAGAACGAGTACACCTATCCGCCATATTCCGAAATACAGGCAAGGGAGCTGCTCCACGAAGTGCGTGAGGCGGCTCCCTTTGTGGTGGTGGACTGCGGCAGCTACATTGCAAACGATATTCTATCGGCGGTGGCGCTTATGGAGGCTGACAGCGTCCTGCGCCTTGCCAATGCCGATTTGAAGTCGGTGAGCTACCTCTCCAGTCAGCTCCCTCTGTTGCGGGATAGCAAATGGGACGCGGATAAGCAGTACAAAATTGCCAGCAATGTGCGTCCCCAGCAGGCAGTGGAGCAGATCGGGCAGGCGCTGGGCTCGGTTTCGTTTACGCTGCCCCATTCCCAGGAGCTGGAGGTGCAGTATCTGGCGGGGAATCTTTTGGCGGATTTGTCCCTAAAGGACAGCCGCCCCTTCCGCAAAGAAATTGAAAAAATCAGCAAGGAGGTGTTTGGATGTTAGGCAAGAAAATAAGCACATCCGTGTTCCACACAGCCGAGCCAGAGGTCGTGCAAGTCAATGAAACCCCAGAGATTACAGCCCTAAAGCCCCTCTCTGGTGAGGCGAAAAGCCCTGCGCCGCCGCAGTTTCAAGGTAAACAAGATGAGGATTCCGTCTATTTAAATCAACAAAGCGTTACCTTAGGCGGAGCAGTTCGAGCGCATTCCCTGTTCTTCACCCCAGAAACCGAGGGCAAGGACTTTTCCTCGGTGCTGACCGATGTGCAGGAATATATCTCCGCAAATTACAGCACCCTCATCACCGGCACCAACGAGGATTCCAAAGCGCAAATGAAGCGCTATATCACCAAGTATATCCAAGATAAGCGCATTGCGGTGCAGGGCATGAGCGGCGACGCGCTGGTGGACGCTATCTACACCGAAATGGCCGAGTTCGGATTTTTAACCAAATATATTTTTGGCACCGGCATCGAGGAAATCGACATCAACTCATGGCGGGATATTGAGGTGCAGTATTCCGATGGCAGAAATGTCAAGCTGGATGAGCACTTTGAAAGCCCCGACCATGCTGTCAACGTCATCCGCCGTATGCTGCACATCAGCGGCATGGTGCTGGATAACGCCAGCCCCATCGTACTGGGGCATCTCAGCAAAAACATCCGTATTGCCGTACTCAAAAGTCCCATCGTTGACGAGGATGTGGGCATTGCCGCCTCCATCCGTATCGTGAACCCACAATCCATGAAAAAAGAGGATTTTGTAAGAAGCGGCACGGCAACGGAGGAAATGCTGGACTTCCTGTCACAATGTGTTCGCTATGGCATTTCCGTCTGCGTTGCGGGGGCAACCTCCTCCGGCAAAACCACTGTGGCGGGCTGGATACTCACCACCATCCCTGACAACAAACGCATCTATACCATCGAAAACGGCAGCCGTGAGCTGGCGCTGGTGCGGGAGCAGGACGGCAAGGTGGTAAACTCGGTGATCCACACCTTAACCCGCGACAGCGACAACGACCGCCAGCGCATTGACCAGACCAATCTACTGGATTATGCCCTGCGCTTTAACCCCGATATTATCGTTGTGGGAGAGATGCGCGGTGCGGAGGCAAACGCGGCGCAGGAGGCCGCCCGTACCGGCGTTTCTGTGGTGACCACCATCCACTCCAATTCCTGCGAAGCCACCTACCGACGCATGGTTTCTCTGTGCAAACGTGCGGTGGATATGTCCGACCAAACGCTGATGGACTATGTCACTGAGGCGTACCCAATTGTGGTGTTCTGCAAGCAGCTTGAAAATAAGCAGCGCCGCATGATGGAGATTATGGAATGCGATATTTTGCCAGACGGCACCAGAAATTTTCGCCCGCTGTTCCAGTATGTCATCACGGAAAACCGCATGGAAAATGGCGGTTTCGTCATTGAGGGCCACCACTGCCAAATGAACGCCATCTCGGACAGTCTTGCCAAGCGGCTGCTGGAGAACGGTATGCCCCAGGCCATCATCGGCAAGCTCCAAGGAAAGGAGGATGTGGCATGACAACCATACTTCTGATTGCCTGCATCGGCTTCATCACTGGATTTTTTATCCTCCTTGGGCTCTCTCCCATAGAGTTTACCGGCTCGGTGTTCGGAAAGCTGGCAGACAAGCCTAAATCCCTGCGGGACGAGATAAACGAGGTCACTCGCAGGAAAAAGCCCTCCTATCTGCGTAGAGAGATTGCCGAGGTGCAGTCCATTCTCAAGGTCACTGGCAGATCCGGGCGCTTTCCTATGCTCTGCGCCCTGTCGCTGCTGTTTTTCTGCGGGGGCGTATCCGTCGCTATTGTGCTCTCCAACTTTTTTCTCGTTCCTGTCATGGCGGTGGGTTGTATGTTCCTGCCGTTTTGGTATGTAAAGCTGACCCAAAGCCACTTCAAACGCGACATTGCGGCAGAGCTGGAAACAGCGCTTAGTATCATCACCACAGCCTACCTCCGCAACGAGGATATTCTAACGGCGGTGGAGGAAAACATCGCCTATTTAAATCCGCCGGTGCTGTCCGTGTTCAGCAGCTTTGTATCTCGCGTCCGCTTGGTCAACCCCGACATCACAGCGGCGCTCCACGATTTGAAAGACCGCATCGACAATGCGGTGTTTAGGGAGTGGTGCGATGCCCTGATTTCCTGCCAGCAGGATAGAAGTCTCAAGACCACCCTCACGCCCATCGTGAGCAAGCTCTCGGATATGCGCGTGGTCAATGGCGAGCTGGAAAACATGGTGTTTGAGCCGAGAAAAGAGTTTATCATGATGCAGCTTTTGGTGGTAGGCAATATCCCGCTGCTGTATTTCCTAAACAAAGACTGGTACCACACACTCATGCACACCCCCATGGGGCAGATTATTCTTGCCATCTGCGCCACTGTGATTTTTGTCTCTACGGCATTTGTCATTAAACTGACACAGCCCATCGAATATAGGAGGTAACGAGCATGACATTTTTTATTACTCTGTTCGGAGTCCTCCTTGCGGCTGGGCTCTTTTTTATTCTCGCCGACATCCTGTGCCTGCCCACCATCGCCACCCAAAAGGCAATGATGGTGGCGGGCAAGCAGGCCAAGGCAAAGCCCAAAACCACAGAAGCACTGTTGAAAAACGCCGCCGTTTGGCTCTCCCGCTATATCCGCATGGATGCGTACAAGAAAAGCCGCATGGCAAATGTACTGTCCGCGGCGGGGCTGTCCGACACGCCGGAGCTGTTCACGGCCATGGCACTGGTCAAATCGGGCAGCATCGCGCTATGCGTCATTCCCTGCATCATCGTGCTGCCGCTTCTGGCACCCATAATGCTGTTTCTTGCCGTTTTGGTCTATTTCAAAGAAATCCGCAAGGCGGATGAGGCGCTGGGCGCAAAGCGCAGCAAGATTGAACTGGAGCTGCCCCGCTTTGTGGCGACCATCACCCAAGAGCTGAAAGCCAGTCGGGATGTGCTGTCCATGCTGGAAAACTTCAAAAAAGGCGCCGGTGAGGATTTTGCCGCAGAGCTGGATGTGCTGACCGCCGATATGCGGTCAAGCTCCTATGAGGCGGCACTGACCAGATTTGAGGCAAGGTTCAATTCGCCCATGCTCTCGGATATCACCAGAGGGCTGATTGGCGTGCTGCGCGGCGACGACAGCGCGGTGTATTTTCAGATGCTGGCTCACGACATGAAGCAGCTGGAATTACAGCGGCTCAAGGCACGGGCCATGAAGATACCTCCGAAAATCCGGGTATTTTCCTTTGCCATGCTCATGTGCTTTCTCATGACCTATATGGCAATTATCGTCTATGAAATCATCAATTCCCTTGGTGGGATGTTTTAGGAGGGGGGTGACCATGTGCTAAAGAAAATTCTAAAAGACAAACGCGGCGAGGGCTATATTGACATCGCGGTACTGGTGCTTTGCGCCATGCTGGTCATTGCCCTTGCGGTAAAAGTGTTCCCCGTCTATATCCAAAAGCAGCAGATTGACACCTTTGCCGTGGAGCTGGTTCGAGAAGCGGAGCTTGCCGGTTGCGTGGGCAGCGAAACCAGCAGACGTGAGCAGGCGCTCCGAGATAAAACAGGCTTGCAGCCAAGCGTGACATGGTCGAGAAGCGGCAGAATCCAGCTTAATGAGGAAGTCACGGTGACGGTAACCTACCAGACCAACATCGGCCTGTTTGCCGGGTTCGGCTCTTTCCCCATTACGCTGCGCTCGGATGCGGCGGGAAAGAGCGAGGTGTACTGGAAATGATGGACAGAATCAGACAAATCCTAACAGACAAACGTGGTTCCGCCTTTCCGCTCATCATTGCCATCACCCTGTCGCTGGTTATTCTCTTCACTGGCATTTCGGAATATTTTCGACTGCTGATTGTGGCACAGGGTGTTCGGGACGCGGTGCAGACCACCGTTATTTCCGTAGTCAACGACAATTATGACGATGTGTACCACGGTGTGCGGGAGGGATATTCAGGAGCATACCAGCCCATTGCGGAGGATTTTGAGGAAAGCCTCGACTACGGCGATATCTATGACCGGCTGGATGCCTTTCTCGGCCTTGCTTACAGCGGAGGCTACCATGAAAAGCGCACGTCCGAGGGCAAGCTGGAATTTCGGACATGGGGGCTTTCTGTAGATATCCGCAACGCTCCCTTCGCTTCCGGAGATCAAAACTCTGCTCGGTTCGAGGTGGACAGCACCATTATGCTGGAGGTTCCCGTGTCCTTTGGTAGCAAGCTGCTCCCGCCCATGCTTATCAAGGTGAAAACCAGCGCCGGATATACCCCAAGGTTTTGAGCAAAATCCTCTGCCACTTGCAAATTTTCAAAAAGTTTTCTATCATAATGATAGACTTCCCAAAGGCTTCGTGGTAGGGTGTGGCTTGACGAAACTTATCAAATTTTTAGGAGGACACCTTATGAAAAATATGAATGACAAAACAAAGAAATGGCTTACAGTAACCGGCTGCCTCGCGGTCTGTGCGGTGCTGGTGGTGCTGATCGTCGCACAGTTTAAAACGGAGAAGCCGGTGGACGCTCCGCTGCCAAGCCCCAGCTCCCCGGTCAGCGATGTGACGGTAGCGCCGCCTGAGGCAGAAAATGGGAAAGATGTGGTGGTCACCCCGCCGGAGATTCCCGCCTCCAGCCAGCCCACCGACAATGGCGCAGTTTCCAGCGGCACCGACCAGAACATCCAAGCCAATCCTGTGAAGCCGGAATACACCGAGGAACAGCTCAAGGATGCTACGAAAAAACCCAATGGTGATGAAGTCACCCCTCAGGATAAGCCGGTCGACCACGATAAGGTGGAGCAACCAAAGGATACTACACCCAGCACGCCCAAGCCCAGCGGCGGCAACAGCATCCCCGGCTTCGATAATGTACCAAACTTAGGCGAAAACCACGGCGAATATGTGGACGGCGACGGCGATATCAATAAGCAAGTGGGTACGATGGACTAAATAAAGCGGCGCAGAGGAAAGCATGGCTTAAAAGGCCGTGTTTTTTTCATGCCTGCGGAAAGGAAAACGCAATGAAAAAACTGCTTAGAAGCATAACCAGTCTGCTGCTTGTTCTGTGTTTAGCCGCGCCGATTACAGCTTTTGCAGACACCGGGGGCAGTGGCAACATTGAAGGTGGCGGCGGCGGTATGGGCGGAGGCACCGCCACCAACTCATGGACGCCGGGCAACGAAGGCGTGCGGGTAACCGTGGTGCGCGCCAGCGACCATGCACAGGTAACCACGCCCTTTGATTTTACCAACAAGACCCCCTCCGCCAATATCTATCATTTTGGTAAAGTGAGTAAGCTGCAATATGGCAATGGCGTGATGCTAAAGCCTGCCCAAGGCGGATATGTGTTTAAAAACCCTGGTCAGACCATGCCCAAAATTATCAGCACCAATGGTAGCAACAACATTCCTGCCATTAAAAAATACTTTTGCTCCGAATATGTGGTCAAGCGAATTGCGGAAGTCACCGGCATGAGTTACGATGTGCTGATTGGCGGAGAGTATAAAATCCTGTTAGAGCCCCTCGCGTACTACAAATTTGAGGGCAATATGTTTGCCACCACAGCCACAGAGGCCGCACTCTATGACGAGCAGACCAGCGGCTTGCTCCGCAAGAGAATGCAATCCCTCACCCACAAAAACCTACCGCTTGCCATGTTCTTGGAGGTGGGCGATCTCGGCTACCCCGCATGGGGCGGCAGTAAGACCAGTGCCGCCTCCAATGCGGATATTAAGTCCAGTCTCGGTCTTGGCATCGTTCGCTTCAAGGATAAACCGGAGCCGCCCAACATCAGCAGCTACGACTACGAATACCGTGTCAACACCGAGGTTATTACGGCAATCACCGTCAGCGGCGGTCAGTCAGACCCCGATAACCCAACCCGCGTCAGCTTTCACATTGGTGGAAAAAGCTATAACGTGGGTAACGTCTACTACCCAAGCGGCGACAGTCAGCTTGCATGGGTGCGATGGACAACGCCGGATACCCCGCAGGATATGACCATACAAGTATCGGTGAGCGGCCCCGGTGGAACGGACAAAACCACCATCAACTGCAAAATTATTGACCTTGATCAAAACCCACCGCCAAACCCCGTAGCCGATGACCGCAATGACAGCTTCCAATCCTCCGCCGTTCCATCCAGAGCGGTGAAAAGCTCCGCAAGTTGGAGTGTTTGGCGACCATGGTGGCAAGAGTATTGGGTGTGGCATGGTGATGATGAGGATGGATATTGGTGTGATCACGGGTGGTGGGAATACGACCTAAACCGTTACAGTGCCAGCCTTTCAGCTTCCATGAGCATCAAATGTGATGGCAAAAATCCAACCGCCAGCGGCCGTACTATGAAAAGCGGCTATGGCATCAACCAAACGGTAACCGGCAATGCCAGCAGCAACCAAAGCTCGGCGGTTACCCAGCCGCAAAATGCGGTCAGCTACTTTCCCGAATTTCGGTATGAAACCTATTGGCGGCTGCTGGAGCGCATGGGATCAGGGCGATTTGAGTTTCAAAAGAACCATTACTCCACCTATAAAAACCGCACCCATTTCACCCCGATCTGGATGCCGGACGGCAGCTATACCGTAAACACATGGCTGATAGATGCGTGGACTCCCAGCGGAATGCTGTCCATGAACCTCAGTGACAGCGTAACCATCCGCGGTTCACTTTGGGATGACTGGCACGTTGCCGCAAAGAAACCAAAGTAAAATACAGAAAAAAGACAAGGCTGCGGGAGCAATTCCGCAGCCTTGTCACAATTCAAGGAGGTCAACATGACAAAGTATAAGAAAATTGCCCTCGCATTGCTCCTTGTCCTCATGGTAACGCTGCTGTGCGCAACCCCAGCTTTTGCGGCGGGAGGCGACGTGGCGGGAGCAATTGAGGGCACATGGAATGATGCGTCAGGGCAGATTAAGACAGTGGTAAACAAGGTGGTATTCCCAGCAATCGACCTCATTTTGGCGGTGTTTTTCTTCGCCAAAATCGGGATGGCGTATTTTGATTATCGAAAAAGTGGGCAATTTGAGTGGGCTGCGCCTGCAATTTTGTTCGCCTGTCTGGTGTTCACCCTAACTGCCCCTGCCTACATTTGGACAATTCTCGGAATGTGATGGTGAAATAGAAGATGGGCAATCTCATCCTAACTGGTGAGATTGCCTATACTTTCAGCCTATTGCAGGTTATATGCAATATAACATTATCAACTTGTCTGCATCTAAGAAAAAATGCAGGCGCTGCAATTTATTATTTCCAGTTTCTTGTGATAGCTGCAAAGTTAAAACAGAAATGCTCTTATAATCAGCCATAAAACAAGAAGCCAGATGGCCACAATCGGGAGAGCATAGTACCACTTTTTCGGCTTCCCGCTTGCCCATTGGCCCGTTGCTTCTTCCCGATAATGTTCAAATAGCTCTTGCGGGATAAAACGAATGGTAAGCGCGATCAGAAAGGGAAGCAAAATGACATCGTCAAGATACCCCAGCACGGGAATAAAATCCGGTATCAGATCAACCGGTGATAAGGCATAGGCGACGGTTACACCAGCCAACACTTTTGCAATGGCAGGAGTGTTTTTGTCCTTCATGCACAGAAATACCGCTGGGATATCGGTTTTCAACTGTCGTGCTCTTTTTTTCAAATCCATAGTTATTATCCTCTCAGGATGAATCTCAGGGCTTCACATTTTGTTATTCACCAATTTGAATCAAGCGAGAACTGTGCGTGCTCTCATTCAGACGATGGGAGATAGACAATACGGTCCGCCCCTTACACGCCCGTTCCAGGCCCTGCAGCACCCGCAACTCAGTTTCACTGTCCAGATTTGCAGTGATTTCGTCCAGCAGTAAAATTTTAGGCTGTGACGCAATTGCCCTTGCGATGGAGAGAAGCTGAAACTGACCTTGAGAGAAGGTGAGCTTTTCCACCGGCGTGTTGTACCTCTGGTCCAGTTCCATAATATTTTCATGCAGGCCTACCAGTTTTGCAGCTTCTTCAATCTGTTTCTGACCGATGGAATCATCAAACAGAGAAATTTGCTCCGCCACAGTTCCGGCAACTGAATGAAAGGTCTGCTCCACATAACCGAACAGCTTTCTTTTTCGTTTATCTGAAATTTGGGCGGCATCAATGCCATTGATCAATATTTGCCCTTTTTGCGGAGCATACAAGCCAAGAATCAACTTGAACAGCGTGCTTTTTCCGGCACCGGTTCTGCCTATAAATGTGACTGCTTCGCCCTGCTGCACAGAAAAACTCATATCCTGTAAGACTACCGTTTTATCGTCATATCCAAATTCCACATTGTCAAAGCTAATAGCTGATTCCCCGTTTGCGTCGGAAAACGCCCTGTTTGAGGTGCCCTCCGGTACGGTGCGCTCTCTTTCAGACAGGAATTCGTTGATTCGCTTTACGCCTGCCACAGCAGACTGAATGTTCTGGATCTCCATGCCGATGCTTTCAAGCGGCTCAAACACCTTGCCCACATAGGCGATGATGGCAACTGCCGTACCCACGGTAATTCCAAAAAACTGTTGCATTCCACCGCCCAAAGCGGCGAACACCATCATCACTGCAATCACGCAGGAGCTGACAAAAATGACGATGGGAGAATAAATGGAATCATACAGATTGGACTTATCGAGGGCACGGTAGCTTTCCTCAATATAGGAATCATACTTTTCTTCCATGTACTTTTGCCGAAACAGGGTATGAATCGTGCGGATGTTATGAATGGTTTCAGGCACATGATTGTTTACCTTGCTGACGGCGACACGGTTTGCAAGCTGCGCCTTGAGCATTCGCTTTTGAAACAGACGCGTCATGGCGAACAGCGCCGGAGTCACCAAAAGCATCAGGATTCCAAGCCCGGTGCTTTTATAAAAGATGACCATAAGAATGCTCAGTACCTTAAACGCATCGGCAACCATCCCGATAATGCCGTTTGTAAAGAGAGAATCCACCACATCCACATCATTGACAAAGCGAGAGGTGATTTTGGCGGGGGCATGCTGTGTAAAATAAGCCGCCGGCAGTCGTTTCAGTTTGGCGCAAAGCTCGCTGCGCAGACTATGGGTCATCTTTTGCCCGAACACCGTAATCATCACGCTCTGACCTGACTCCAGCAAATCAGAAAGTGCCAGCAGCCCAAAGTAACCAAGGGGCAGCACAAGAGAAACGGCCTGCCGTCCGGTCAGCCGGTTTACCATCTGCTCCAGAACAAGGGGAGGAAACAGCGCGGCTGCCACACAGGCGGCGATCAGAATACCGGTGAGAAGGGTCATCCCACTGTTTTGACGGACGGTCTTCCGAAAAACGACGCCAAGTCCGTTCTTATTCTTCATGGCCTGCACCTCCCATTGCCTGCGCCTGATAGAGTGTCTCATAGGTGCTGTTTCCCCGCATCAGCGCAGAATGGATGGAAAGTACGCTCGTGCCATGCTCCAGAAAGAGTACATGATCCAACTGTGGAAACAGCTGTAAACGGTGGGAAATTAAAATAACGATGCGGTCTGCAGCCAGCAGACGCAGATTTGCAAAAATCTCCCGTTCGGTTTTTTGGTCCACTGCGGAAAAGGGGTCATCCAAAATCAAAATCTGCCGTGCATGATAGCAGGTGCGAGCCAGCGCAAGACGTGCCTGCTGACCGCCCGACAGACGGATTCCACCGCTGCCGACGGAGGTAGCCGCTCCCTGCGGCATTTTACAAATTTCATCTGCCAGACACACCGTTTTCAGGCAGCGGGCTATTTCACCTTTTTCACCCAGACGAATATTTTCTTCAATGCTCTCTGTCATCAGCTCCGGTTCATGCCCCAGATAGGACAGCAGCCGGCTGCGCTCGTATAAACTCAGCGTGCGCAGTTCTCGCTCATCTACCTCAATGCTGCCCTCGTAGGGCAGTTCCCCCAACAGCGCCTTGCCCAGCATGGATTTTCCGCTGGCAACTGCTCCCGTCACGCCGATGATTTGTCCCGGCTGTGCGGAAAAAGAAATCCCGTGCAGCACCTGCTGCCCGTTTTCCCAGCGCAGAGACAAATCCCGCACTTTAATCGATGCCCCGGCAGAAAAATCCATATTGGACAGAGTAGACTGCTCCACATACTCTTTCATAAGCGGTTTGATTCTCGCCCAGGAAACCTGTGCCTTTTGAACAGAATTAAACAGCTTCGCAGTCTTGGATGACTTGAGCGCCATTTTGGCAAAGCAGGACAGGAATGTGGTGAAAGCGGCGATATTCCAGTTGCTCCAGCCAGTACCGGTAACATTTTTACCGCCCAGATACAAGACAAATATCACACCGCACATGGAAATGATGTGGTAGAGCGGCTGCATGGTGTTCTCCCAAAAATTTGCTGCCACTGCGCACTTTTCATAGTCTCTCAGGTACCCCTCATAAGCTAGGTCCCTGTTTTTATCACAGCTGTAAATGCGATAGGTAACCGCATTGGAGACTCTGTCCATGGTGGCACCGTTCAGCCGTTCGGCGCTTTTTTTGTATGTCCCGTTGTACTGCGTTACCCGGTGTTTCAAACGTCCTGCGATGAAATAAGCGACAGGGGTAAAGGCACAGGAAATCAGCGTCAGACGCCAGTCGTAATAAAACAGCATGGCAAGGTACGCAATCAGCACCACGCCGGTATCAAACACCTCTGTGGTGAACTTTCGCATGCCCTCCGCGCAGGCATCCACATCCGATCCCGCTTTGGTCATCACCGTTCCAATGCTTTCTCGCTCCAGTTCATCCCGGCTCATGTTCACGAGGCTGTTGTAGAGCATATGACGCATGTTGCGGCTGGTATTATTTGCAAAACGGCGCACATAGAAGCGCTTCACGCAGCGCATGACCTGCACGGCTAAAATGACAATCAGATAGACCACCGCCAGTGACAGCATGGCGGAAAAGGATTCACGACCACCCATAATGTCGAACAGGCACTGTGCCAAACGGCCTTCAAAATATGGCCCCGCAATCATTCCAACATTGTAAAGGATGCCTGAAATCGTAACCAGCGTGAGCGACCAACGTTCCATCTTGAAGTAGGACAGAATATGGTCAGGCTGAGAAACCTGTTTGATATTTTGATTTGTGCTGCTCATTTTCCTCCGCTCCCTTCTAAAAAGCGGTGAATGAGGTTTGGAAAGTCTGCCTTGCTCTCTGCCTTGGAGCGCGTGTAAAGGATGTTCAGCAGCCGACAGAACTCAGCATTTTCCTCAGGAGACAATGTTTCCTGCAAATATTCATAATAAAGAGCTTCAACGGAAGCCTTGGAGTTTTTTAATTGGTCAGCCTTTTCAGTGGCATAGAGCAGCTGGCTGCGGCCATCGGCAGGGTTTGCCTTTCTGATAAGATACCCCTTTGCCTCCAGATTGGCCGCACGGCGGGCAGCGGCCCCTTTATCCAATGCGAGAATCTCCCGAATGGCAGCCTGTGTGATGCCGGGATTTTTGCGAACCACATGGATGAAATCATATTCCGCAGTTCCAATACCGTCCAGCTTCAGCATACGGGCAGTAAACTTATTGACTTCACGGGCAATCTTTGTGATTTGCCGTTTAGTGGCATCCATAATAGCACCTCCAGCATAAAAAAGATGTAGTATCAACTAAACTGTATGATACTACATCTTTTATTTTCTGTCAATGAAAATGGATATTAAAGGATCTAAGGTGAGGTTTGAAGAGAAAACATGTTCACCATATGAACAGAGGAAAAAGGAGAAAAATGATATGATAACTAAAATTCGCTCACCTGCCTTTGACAAGGATACTCTGGACTATATTGGGTCTGTAGTGAAATAGCTAATAAGTAATATCTGTAAATCAATCAAAATCAAGCCATGAAGAATGCATATTACCGAGCTAGAACGGACGAAAATGTTCATGCGTTGCGACTACTTTATTTGCCACGTTCAAAACAGAAATCGCACTGCTTTCCACCTTTGGCAAGCGTGGTTTCTCTCTTGAACACAACTGCGGGTGAAAGTGGGTCATAAGTAGTATGATCAGTTTGGCAAAAAGCAGGGTACAGTTCTAAAGCCCCGCGTTTTTCAAGTTCCTCACAATACAAACAAGAGTTCATATTAAAACGAATGCGCTCCTTGCTTTTTTTAAGTGGTTCAACCGTCCAACCCTCTTTTGGATAACCAAACTTCATGCCCAGTCCGAACAGCGTTTGAAACAGCGGATAAGCATAAGACTTGTTACTGAGTTTGCTGCACAAACTGGCCATACGCTCTGCTGATTTGCACATTTCCTGCTCTACCAAAGCAATAGCCTGAGTATTGGAAACACCGGCGTTTAGCAGAGCCTTATAACAAGCATATCCCGGTAGAATATTATTCCAGATATGCTTGCCGATTATTTTGTTGCCCCTGTCATCCACCGTGTTCAGCTCAGCGGAGAGAACCTGTTCGGCTATTGTAAAAATTGCGTTGCCCTGTTCGCCGAATTTCTCGTTCAGCGTAGATTTAATATTCGGTATAAGGGTTTTTGAAAATATGTTGTTATTCATAGATGTTTTCCTCCAGATATAAGTATCGGTGCAGTGCATCAATAGCCGGGGTGGAAATGCCGCTTTTGGCAATCAGTGCGTCAAATTCGCTTTGCAGGCAGCGCATCTCGGCTTTTGCGGCAACGCAATGCTTTGCCATGGTGATTTCCGCAAGCTGTGTGCCCATAATTACTTTGAAGACAAGCGCGACCATGCCTGTCGGGAGATTAAAATACCAGAGCTTTCGTGGGGTAACACGATATCCCAGTGCGCGTAGCACAGCAAAGCCTTCCTTGATGCCACGCACCATGCGCGCCATGTCATTGTACGATTTAGAAAGAGCGCGATTGCTGCAGTTATGCTGGTACAATGCATTGCCTATGCTCGTTACCATAGCAACATGGGTCTTTTGCCATGAATCCATATTCGCACAGAAAACTGAGGGAATGCCTGCGTGATTAAACGCCTCAATCAGCGCGCAGACACGCTGAGTTTTTTGCCCGCTGTATTCGCCAAAGGTCGTGGTTTGAAACGTACGCATCAGCCCTTTGCCTATGAAATATACAACCTTGCCGTCCATACGTTCTCCGCCTGCGGAGGGAAAGCCTATCATTAAGCGATCTGCACCGACTGCCTGCACCCATTCTTCGTAGCCTGCCGCTGTATTGACAACAAACACGATGTTTCGGGAACGATTCACAGTCAGAACTGGCATCACATTGGCCACCTGCGTGCGCTGCATAACAACCAGCACATAGTCATAGATGTCATCTTGTGCAAGGCGGTCAATCACTTTAACAGGAATCTGTTCCTCTGTACGTTGGCCTGGCATCGATAGCACTATACCGTTTTGGGAAAGCTCCGAAAGCCGTTTGCCCCGCGCCAACACGGTAATATCCTGCCCACTTGCCACAAGCCGGCCGGCAAAAATGCTTCCGATCACGCCTGCGCCGTAAATCAAAATACGCATTGGCTCACTTCCTTTCTGCAAAGCCTTTTTCAGGTGCCCATTCACATTCGCCCACTAAATCATAATGGCAGTTACAGCAAGAATCACCATCACCAAGGGTTTTGCTGCGAACAAATCCATTGCCCATAAGATTGGAGAAAAGATAATCCATACGGCAGATACCGGGAAGCAAACCATCTGCATCAAACTGATGGGCAAGCTTTTTCAGCCCACATTCTGCAATGTCAATTTCAAAGCTGTTCTGATTAATTTCACGGTAAGTAATATTCCAGTCGTATGGATGCAGTTTTCCTTTTTCCTGCAAAGCATCATGGGCGGCCGCCTTTTTGCGAAAGCCGTTTAGATAAGTTTTTCCAGTCGCTTTCAAGAAAGGTCGTGGTATCGTGGTTACCATTTTTTCGTTCATCATCCAAATGTTTTGGATGGCTTCCTCCCCTGTGAATCCCAGCTTCAAAAAGCTTTTATACCAAGCAATATAGCTTGGGCCAAACTCATAGTTGAAAGAAAAAATACTGTTGCCGATGTCAGGCACCTGCGGCAAAATTTCTGCAAAGGTCTTATCTGCATTTGCCTTGAAGTTCTTCCAAAATTCTTTACTATATTTTTTAATGAGATAGCGCTTGCTGCGGTGCATGGTTAAATTGTATATCAGTTTCATCATAATTTTTCTCCTGTTAGAGGTTTTTCTGCAATGCCACAATACACATATCCTGTCAGAAATCTTGGATAAATCGGTGCGTGGGTCGTCTGCAAATTCACAATATGCAAGCCACTGTTGCAGATTCCATCTTGATAAGTGCGTGTAATGTTACAGCCATAGGCGTATTTGTTGTAAAGCGGGTTGAACAGACGCTGCACTTTTTTGAAAAAAGCAGAACTGGCGCTCCCGTGCTCTAAAAACAAGAAAACCCCGCCGGGCTTCAAAACCCTGTAAATCTCTCGGCAGACCTGTTCTAAATCATCCACACTGCACAAGGAAAAGGTTGAAACCACAGTATCAAATGTGTTGTCGTCAAAATGAAGTGCAGCGGCACTTTCCGAAAATAACGCAACCTCGATGGCACTATCCTTCAGCTTTCTAGGATAAGCCTCCACAGTAGCAATGTGTGTAATATTAGTAGGATAAAGGGGAAGGTTGGTGCCTTCCCCAATTCCTATTTCAAGAATGTTGCCGTATGCGTGTTTCAGCAGTGCGGTACGCTTTTTCAAAATGGAATTTTTTCCAATATTCCATCGCATCAGCGTTGGAAAAGCAATATCTTGATACCAGCCCATAGGCTTACCTTCTGAGCAGCTTTTTTACAAGCTTCACAAGCTCATACCAGAACACGGCTACTGCTGCAATCCCAACGGCTTTCAAAAGCATGGGTACAGACAGCGGTGCCAGCTTCAAGAATGCATTCAGCGGAGAGTAAAGGATAATGCCCAGCATCGCAAGTGTTCCGAAGTTCACAGCCCACATTACCTTGTCTTTTGCAAGACGAATGATAGATTGCAGGGCGAAGTCATGATCAGAGCTGTTCACCTGCACCAAGAATAAGTTGGAAATCATAATAATGGAAAGCCCTATGGCGCGGGCAACCGATGCATTGTCTGCATTGCCGGAGAGCGTCACATAGTAAGCACCAAAGGATGCGGCAAAGATGACAAGACCCTGCAACACGCTTTTCGCCAGAATGTGCGCAGTCAAAAGCTTTTCCTTGGGGTCACGAGGTTCTCGTTCCATAATATCTGTTTCGGCAGGCTGGCGCTCCAGCACAATGGAGCAGGTGGGGTCAATCAGCAGCTCCAAAAGCACAACGTGCAGCGGCAGCAAAAGCAGTGCTGTCGGCGCAATGCCGAGGATAGGTGCAAGCAGGGAGGCAAATGCAATAGGGATGTGAATGGTGAACACATAGCCCACTGCCTTGCGGATATTATCATAAATTCGCCTGCCATCCTTGACTGTTTCCACAATGGTGGTAAAGTTGTCGTCCATTAAAATAAGGTCGGCGGCCTCACGAGATACCTCACTGCCACGCTTGCCCATTGCAATGCCGATGTCTGCATATTTTAGAGCAGGTGCATCATTAACACCGTCACCGGTCATAGCAACAATCTCGCCGTTGTCCTTAAACGCTTTCACAATGCGCATTTTATGTTCAGGAATAACACGGGAGAAAATGCTGACATCCTTAACCCTTTCACGCAGTTCCACGTCAGTCATTTCGTTTAGCATATCGCCTGTGATGATATGGTCACTGTTTGGCATACCAATTTTCTTTGCAATAGAGGATGCGGTAATTCCGTTGTCGCCTGTAATCATAACAACACGAATACCCGCCCTATTGCATACCGCAATGTCTGCTTTTACGCTTTCACGTGGGGGATCTGCAAGCCCGATGAGTCCGCAAAGCGTCAAACGACAATCGATGATTTGTGCTGGAATTTCCGATTCGCTCTGAGGGCTTGCAGTGGCAACCGCAATGACTCGCAAGCCTTGTTTCGACATTTCGGTAATTTTATGCTCCGCTACTTCTTTGTCGTTCTCCGTCAGCTCACAGATGGTCAAAATACGCTCTGGTGAACCTTTTGCGGCAATAACAATGCTGCCGTTTCTTCTCCATATATGTCCCATCATTTTCAGTTCATTGGTAAAAGCATATTCGCTAATTAGTTCGCCGCCAAAGAGATGTTCTTTGGAGATGCCAAGCCCATCACAATGTTTAAGCATTGCTTTTTCCATTGGGTCATAGGCGTCAGTTTCGCAGCCAAGCCCCATCACTTCACACAAGTTATGTGTGTCGCCATCAGCCGCCCAAGTGTCCTGCACAGTCATCTGGTTCATAGTGATGGTACCGGTTTTGTCTACGCAAAGTACCGATACAGCACCCAGCGTTTCAACGGACGGAAGCTTGCGTACAAGTGAGTTTTTCTTAGCAAGCCGCCACGCACCCATAGAAAGGAACACGGTAAGAATCACCGGAAACTCCTCGGGTATCATTGCCATCGCAAGGGTAATACCAGATAGAATACTCTCAATGAGTCGGTCTCCAAAGCCATGGTCTGGTATGTTAAACCAAGTGAACACACCCACAAGGGCAAACAAAACGGCCGCTATTCCAGCGCATAGCTTAACAAGGCTGCCTGTCTGCTTTTGAAGCGGAGTATCCTCATCGGGTGCTGCGGCAACATTTGCACCGATTTTACCGTATTCGGTAGCTCCGCCGATTTTGTCAACCAGCACTGTTGCTGTTCCTTGTGTGACCAAAGTTCCTGCATAACAGTAATCCTTCCGCCAATAGTCAGAAATGGGCTCTGCACTTTCGGTTGGAATTTTCCACACACCTTCTGCTTCGCCTGTTAAGGAGGACTCATCCACGCACAGGTCATTACATTTTAGCACAATACCATCAGCAGGAATTTTGACTCCCTCATAAATCATCATTAAGTCGCCAGGAACAAGATCGCAGCTTGCAATTGTCTGCTCCTTGCCGTCACGAATGACTGTGACATGTGGGGCAGACAAATCCTTGAGAGCGTTCAAGGTTTTATCTGTTTTCCATTCTTGGATGACATCAATGCTGATAATGCCCACTACAAAAATGAGCATAATCGCACCATCTCTGGGTTCACCCAGAATAAAATAGATGATTGCAGCAACAATCAGCAGCAAAAACATCGGCTCACAGATAATGTGCAGAACTTTTCTTAGAAAGCTCTCTTTCTTCTGTGAGGTCAATTCATTTTTGCCATATTGTTCCTGCAATCGTTTTGCTTCGGCGGCGGCTAGGCCTGCCATGTTCAGTTTGTTGCTTGTCATAAAAGTTACCTCCGTTTTAGCCTTTCGGCAGTCGTTTGATAGCTCTATGGCACTCCATTTTCGTGGTCGTTGTTCCATTTGGGTATAAAAATAGCACACCTATGGAACATACTACTGTCCCACAGATGTGCGCATTATGCAATCTGCTGCCACTCGTTGGGTGGCCCGGCCCCATGACCTCTTATAAAAAAGGTTCATCGCCTGCTCAGTTTGTACTGTTGATCTCGCATTCCAAGTAAAGAATGTAATGCAGTGCAAAGAGGTTACTGAATATTATATGCGGCTGTAATGTAATTGTCAACTAAAATATGATAATTTCCCATTTCTTGAAAAAGGGGGGCTTTGTTTGAAAATTAAAATCCGTTCACCGTCCTTATGCAAGTATTGACTGGACGATTTTGGGGATATAGCGTTTCACACCCACGCAAAGGAAAGGAGGTGCAACACCAGTGTTTATATGGGATTTTATCCTCGGGGATGTCATGGATCAGATGATTGAATGGGCATACGGACAAGTGGTCGGATTTCTTGCCGACTTCTTTGCACAGATGGGCAACATGGGCGTGGAGCTGTTCGCCATGAGCTGGGTGCAGTCCATCGTCCTGTTTTTTTCTTATCTGGCATGGGCGCTGTATGGCACAGGGCTGGTGGTGTCGGCCTTTGAAACCGGCATTGAATACCAGCACGGCAGGGGCAGCGTAAAAGACGCCGCCCTTAACGCCATCAAAGGCTTTATGGCGGTATCGCTGTTTACCATCGTGCCGGTGGAGCTGTTCAAGCTCTCGGTCAATCTCCAGAGCAGCC
>NZ_DALZQO010000020.1:18171-58242 GCF_032017025.1 Hydrogenoanaerobacterium sp. | reverse complement strand
GTAAGGCAGATGCTCTCCCAGCTGAGCTATGCTCCCACATCATTTTGTTTCCTTGCCCTTAGCGACGAGATTTATTATACTATACCTTGTGGATATTGTCAATGCATTTTCGATATATTTTTTTGTTTTTTTACTAGAAAAGCTTTTAAAGTACTACAAACCCTGATGTTTACAGGCTATTTAACGCAAGATCTTGAATGTCTTTGCTCGTAAAAACATACTTTTTATTGCAAAAATGGCAGGCAACTTCTGTAGTGGGCTGCTCCGTTGCCATGTCGCCCAGTTCTTTGCCGCCAAGTGAAATAAGGGCACGCTCAATACGCTCCTTACTGCAGTTGCAGCGGTACTCCACATGCGATTCGTCTAAAATATTCGGCTCAAAGCCCTCTAATACCTTAAAGCACACCTGTTCGGGGGTAGCGCCCTCGGCAATAAGCGCCGAAATGGCAGGCAGGCCGTTTACATTTTTCTCAAGATGGTCGATTTCTTCATCGGTTGCACCGGGCAAAAGCTGCACCAGATAACCGCCAGCCGCCTTTACGGTGAGATCGGGGTTAACCAGCACCCCCAACCCGCAAACGGTTGGAATCTGCTCGCTGATTGCGAAATAGCTTGTAATGTCCTCGGCAATTTCACCCGAAACAATGGGAATCTGGCCGATATATGGCTCTTTTAAACCGATATCCTTAATCACCTGCAGATTACCTGAAGTACCCACAGC
Source organism: Hydrogenoanaerobacterium sp. (assembly GCF_032017025.1). Lineage (NCBI taxonomy): Bacteria > Bacillati > Bacillota > Clostridia > Eubacteriales > Oscillospiraceae > Hydrogenoanaerobacterium > Hydrogenoanaerobacterium sp. The sequence continues at coordinate 57,521 of NZ_DALZQO010000020.1, read as the reverse complement.
ACCCTTGACATCCAGCTTGCCATACTGGTTGAGGGGCAACTCAACAATTGGGTTCTGCACATAGACGCGCGGGTTTCCCTGCGAATCGGATACTGCGATGATAGAGCCTACGGGGCCGTTACCCGCAAGGCGTATGGTGATAGAATCCTCCTCGCCCTTGAGTGCACAGCCCATCATTGATGCAGCAGTAGCAAGCCTGCCAATTGCTGCTGTAACTACGGCGGAAGTTTTGTGTACCTGCTCTGCTTTCGCGGCAATGCTGGTAGAATCTATAGCCGTGCAAACGATACCACCGTTTGCAGATATTGCCCGTACAATTTTACTCATAATCTGGTTTTCCTCCGAATGCGAATTGATTTGGTGTTGTTTGCAGCAATTCCGCCGCGTTCAACCGGTAACTTGCGCGTAACATAGATCAGCCGCTGCGTGGTTTCTGTAGGAGCATCTAATGTATCGTCTCCATAAACAGCAATAGTTTCAAGCCCTGCAGCTTTGATGAAGCCGTCGAGTTCCTCAGGGGTGTAGGCACGTTCACAAAAGTTTTCGCTTTCACGGCGGTAGTTTTCCCCTTCTTTTACAAAAAAATCAAGATCGATAGTAACGATATGATGATGTTCATTGTATTCGTTCTGCCAGACGCAGCAGCAATCTTCATTTTCGTAAAAAAAGGTGTTGCAGCCAAGCACCGCACGATGCTTATACACCGTATTGACATCAAAAATAAACAGCCCACTGGGTGCGGTAAACATAGCCACCCTATCGAATGCCCGCTGCAGCTCCTGTTCCTCAATCATGTGGTTGAGGCTGTCAAGCGCACAGATAGTGACATCAATGGTGCCGTAAAGGTTGAGTGAAGTCATGTCCTGGCATAGAAATAATGCCCCCGGAGCTTTTGACGCAGCAAAAGACAGCATCTCAGCCGAGCTGTCCACCCCAATCACATCGTAACCGAGGTTTACCAGCTCTGCCGATAGGCTGCCTGTTCCACATGCCAAATCCAGTAGTAATTCGACATGGTCTGTATTTTGTTTCATAATTGTATCGAAATAACGCGCCCTTTCAGGGTAAGATACATTCCCTGTCAAACGGTCGTAATAATTGGCAAAATAGGTGTATGCCATTGCAATTAATCCTTCTTTTGAGCATCCAGGCGGTCGAAAATAATGCGATAACCGTCGCAACCATAGTTGAGTGAACGGTTCACCCTGCTGATGGTAGCCGTGGAAGCACCTGTAACATTGACAATATCGCTGTAAACCTTATGCTCATCCAGCATTTTGGCAACCTGAAGGCGCTGAGACAGCGCTTTTAACTCAGGAACAGTGCATAAATCATCAAAGAAATCATAGCACTCCTCCATGGTTTGCAGCGAAAGAACCGCCTTGAATAAAATTTCGACATTAATATCCTTCAGCTTTGAATTCATAAATACGCCCTCCAAAAGTTATGTTAAGCGTGCGGCAAAATAAAGAGCTGCCTATTTAACGCTTGTGTTTGTTAAAGTAGTGATCATCCTTAGTTTAACATACTAAACCGTGAAAGTAAACAACATAAATATGAATTTTTTTGTTTTAAAAGTGATTATTTGTATATTAAAGCAAGTCGTTCTTAAGAATATCATCAAAGGTTTCACGCTTTATAACAACCCTCGCGCTGCCGTCCTTCACCATTACCACAGGGGGCTTTGGAAGGCGGTTGTAGTTGGAGGACATGGAATAATTGTAGGCACCCGTCGCAAGCACAGCCAGTGTATCGCCCGCCTGTGCCTTTTGAATGAGCATACCCTCGCCGATGAGATCTCCGCTTTCGCAGCATTTGCCCGCCACGGTGACGGTCATATCACGCTGCTGGTTTGCCTTATTGGCAACCATGGCATGATATTCCGAGTGGTACAGCGCATAACGCGGGTTGTCGGTCATACCGCCATCCACCGAAACATAGGTGCGAACATCGGGTATGTTTTTTACCGCACCAACGGTATACAGGGTAATGCCTGCATTGCCCACCACCGAACGCCCCGGCTCAATGATGATGTACGGAATTTGCAGCCCTAAATTGGCACAGGTTTCGTGCACCACCTTGGAAACACGCTCCATATAGCGGTCGTACTCCACCGGCTGATGATCGGGTACATATTTGATGCCAAAGCCGCCGCCGAGGTTGAGCTCCTGCAGCTCTACACCTGTTTCTCTCTTGATATCCGCAACAAAGCCAAGCATCACCTGCGCTGCGAGTTCAAACGGTTCAATATCAAAAATCTGCGAACCGATATGGCAGTGTATTCCCTTGAGCGTAATGTTCTTATAGGCAAAAGCCTGTTTTACTGCCTCCATGGCCTCACCGGTTTCGAGTGCGAAACCGAATTTGCTGTCGATCTGACCGGTACGGACGAAATCATGGGTATGTGCGTCGATTCCCGGTTTAATACGGAAGAAGATGTTTACATTTTTGTGCTGCGCCTGAGCAAGCTGGTTGAGCACCTCCAGCTCGGTAAGGTTATCAACTACGATTCTGCCAACGCCGTATTGAAGTGCAGTCACCAGCTCCTCCACGGTTTTATTGTTGCCATGGAAGAAGATATGCTCGGGGGGAAAGCCTACACTCATTGCGGTATGCAGCTCGCCGCCAGACACCACGTCAAGCCCCATTCCCTCTTCCATTGCAATTTTGCAGAGAGCTTTGCAGCATAATGCCTTACTTGCATAGGCAGCAATACCGTTCCCGCCGTAAAAACGGTCGATCGAGCTTTTATATTTGCGGCAATTGCTGCGTATCTGCTCCTCATCCATCACATAAAGCGGAGTTCCGTACTGTTCGGCAAGCGCGACGGTATCCATACCGCCAATGGTGAGGTGACCCAGTTCGTTAACATTTAAGCAATCTGATACAAACATAATAAGCTCCGTTCCGCCGGCCTGCACCGGCATATCATATCCTTTTAAAGGTCTAAAAAATCGCTCTTATTCCACAGGGCAGAAAACAATAAGGCTATATTGGGCACGAACCATTTTATGCGCAAATAGGCAAATTATTGATTTGTTTCCGGGGGCTCTTCGCCGAGGGTGGGCTCTTCCTGCGCAAGCTCTTCGATAATCTCATGAATCTGATCCATACCCTCGCCTGTTTCGGCAGAGGTAACAATCATCGTTATCTGATTAGCATAAGGCAACTCAGTTTGCAGCGCAGCAAGGCGTTCTTCCCTCTGGCGAGGTCTCAGTTTATCCACCTTGGTAAGCACAATGACAAACGGGGTCTCTGACTCGACCAGATAGTCAATCATCTGCAAATCATCTTTGGTGGGTGCATGGCGCATATCAATCAGCTGAAACACCAGTACAATATCACGGTCGCTGTGCAAATAATTGCTGATAAGGTTTGACCAGCGCTGCTTTTCGGTTTTGGCAACCTTGGCGTAGCCGTAGCCCGGCAGGTCGGCAAAGCGTACATTCTCAAGCCGGAAGAAGTTGATGGTGGTGGTTTTACCCGGCATGGAGCTTACCCTGGCAATTGATTTGCGGTTGAATATTTTATTAATCAGCGATGATTTACCCACGTTTGACCTTCCGGAAAAAGCGATCTCAATGGTCTCACAGGGTGGAATCTGCTCAAACAGACCATATGATGCCTCAAACTCTACCTGATTCCATTTCATAGCTTTCTCCCCTTACTGTGTAATAATATCTTGCTTTGGCGCAAGCTCGCTCGTTTTAACAATGGATACCGCGCTTTGCACCATGTGGCTTTCGTACGCCGAGATCAGTGCGGTTTTCAGCACGGTATCAATCTGTTCTGCTGTAACAAATTTAATGTGCTCGGTTACAACAGGGTCAAGCTCCGCCAGATCGGGCTCGTTATTTTTGGGAATGACAACGGTTTTGATACCGGCACGGTATGCAGCCATCGTTTTCTCTTTTAGTCCGCCGATGGGCAGGACGCGACCGCGCAGGGTGATCTCCCCTGTCATAGCGACATCGTAGCGAACAGGGGTGCCAGAAAGTGCCGACACCACAGCCGTACAGATGGTAACGCCCGCTGACGGACCGTCTTTCGGGATAGCACCCTCGGGAATATGGATGTGGATATCCTTATTCTTATAAAAATCCGGTTCAATATTCAGCGTATGTGCACGTGAACGAATGTAGCTGAGAGCAGCATGCGCCGACTCCTTCATCACATCGCCAAGCTGTCCGGTCAGCTCCAGTTTCCCGGTACCGTCCAGAATAGCAACCTCAATTTGAAGCATCTCACCGCCTACCGATGTCCATGCCAGACCGTTTACCAAACCAATTTCATTTTTCTGTTCCACTTCCTCGGGTTTAAAGCGGCGAGGGCCTAAAAACTGAGTGATATTGCTATTGTTGACCGTTACTTTTTTCTCGCTACCGGCGACAATTGCTTTGGCAGCTTTACGGCACAGCGACGCAATCGTGCGCTCCAGCGTACGAACACCGGCCTCGCGGGTGTAATTGTCGGCGAGTGCATAGAGTGCATCATCGGCAATTTTGAGTGTTCTCGCGTTCAAGCCATGGCGTTTTGTCTGCTTGGGTACAAGATATTTCTTCGCAATGTGGAATTTTTCCTCACGGGTATAGCTGGTAAGCTCGATTAATTCCATACGGTCGAGCAGCGGATCGGGGATGGCATCGCGGTTGTTGGCTGTTGTGATAAACAGCACCTCGCTGAGGTCAAACGGCAGCTCGATGTAGTGGTCGCGGAACGCATTGTTTTGTTCACTGTCGAGCACCTCAAGCAGTGCCGAGGACGGGTCGCCGCGGAAGTCGTTACCGAGTTTGTCAATCTCATCAAGCAGAATCAGCGGGTTTTTACTGCCTGCCAGCTTGAGCGCATTGATGAGACGACCCGGCATAGAGCCCACATAGGTTTTACGGTGACCACGGATATCGGATTCATCGCGCACGCCACCCAGCGAAATGCGGGTATAATTGCGGTTGAGTGCCTTTGCGATGGATTTTGCGATGGAGGTTTTACCCACACCCGGAGGACCTACCAGACAGATAATCTGTCCTTTGATATCCGGAGCAAGCTTACGCACTGCAATAAGCTCGAGAATACGCTCTTTCACCTTTGTAAGCCCGTAGTGATCTCCGTCCAAAATCTTTTTGGCGCGTGCGAGGTCGGCTTTTTCTTTGGTGGCAGTGTTCCACGGAAGCTCTAGACAGGTATCAAGGTAGGTGCGTATAACCGCTGCCTCCTGCGAATTGTTGGGTAAGCGTGAAAGCCGTTCTGTCTCCTGAATCAGCTTCTTTTCCGCTTCTTCCGCAAGGCCAAGCTTTGCGATTTTTGCCATGTATTCATCGGCTTCATCCATGGGAGATTCTGTTTCACCTAGCTCGTCGGAAATCACTTTCAGCTGCTCGCGCAAGAAATATTCGCGCTGATGCTGGTCTACCTGCTCTTTGACCTTATCGTAGATATCTTTTTCGAGGCTGAGAATATTATTTTCATTTTCTAAAATACCCGCAAGTTCTTCAAGGCGCTTGGTAATCACCGATTCCTCGAGAATGCGCTGTTTTTCTTCAACATTCAGTGGAATATTGGCCGTTATGTATTCGCAGAGATAAATGGGGTCTTCACTGGACACCGCGTTGACAATCATATCACGCGGCATTTTGGGGGTGAGGTAGCAATACTCCTCAAACAGCTCTTTTACTGTACGCATCAGTGCGTCACAAAGAGCCGTACGCGGATAGCGCGAAGCTTTCAACGGGTGCTTTTCAACCGTAGCCTGCAAGACATTGCCTTCATCTGTGATGTCAATTAGGCGGGCGCGGTAGCTCCCCTCCACCAAAACACGCAGAGTATTTCCGGAGGATTTCAGAATCTGACGAATTTCGGCAACCACACCAACGCGGTATAAATCTTCCTCTTTCGGGTCATCTACCTTAATATCCTTCTGCGCTACCAGAAAAATCTGCTGATCTTTTTGCATCGCCTCATTGAGCGCAGTTACCGACTTTTCTCTGCCCACATCAAAATGAAGCACCATTTTAGGAAACAGTACCAAGCCTCTCAGTGCAAGCATTGGTATGGTAAAGCGTGTTTCCTGCGCTGTAATGTTTTCCATACAATTTCCTCCTTTATTCGGAATTTTACACTGTGCAGAAATTCATCTGCACAGTGGCATCAGTTTGAAGAACCACTTGCGCAGTGCCCCAAGCTTACTTTTGTTCTGCAACAAAAAGTTATATTATAAAATGTGGATTGTTTTTGTATTGACTGTAATTATACAGGATAAACGTATATTTTGCAAGAGTTAAGCTTGCATCCTGCATTTTATAGATACACAAAAAGCAGCCGAACAGCGGCTGCCTTTCTGTTTGTTATGACGTTAAGACACGGAAGAGGATGACTTGGAACGGGGCTGTGCACGCTTGGAAGAAAGCTGAAGCTTTGACGGCTTTCTTGCAGGATTGTACGAAAAGATTGGCGGCTCTTTGCCTTCGACACAAGCTTTCGTGACGGTAATCGTCTCGATGGTGTGATCGGACGGGGCATTGAACATCGCATCCGAGAGTATCCCCTCCATAATCGACCGCAAGCCGCGTGCACCTGCCTTTTGGGCAATTGCCTTTTCAGCAACACTAACCAGCGCTTCATGTTCAAAGTTGAGTGCAATGCCGTCCAAATCGAACAATCGCGTATACTGCTTCATCATCGAGTTTTTCGGCTCGGTGAGGATGCGCACCAGCGCGCCTTCGTCAAGATTTTCGAGTGGTGCAAGCACCGGGACACGGCCAACAAGCTCGGGAATCAAACCAAACTTCACAAGGTCGTGCGCTTCGATCTTCTGCACCAGATAATCTTTTTCCTTAGTCTTTTTGTCGATTAGCTGTGCACCGAAGCCCATCGACGCAGATTTGTTCAGACGTTTTTCAATGATTTTTTCAACGCCGTCAAAAGCACCACCGCAGATGAACAAGATGTTCGAGGTGTTGATTTGAATAAACTCCTGCTGCGGGTGCTTGCGTCCGCCCTGCGGGGGAACATTTGACACCGTACCCTCGAGAATTTTCAGGAGAGCCTGCTGTACACCCTCGCCGCTGACATCGCGGGTGATGGACGGGTTCTCGGATTTTCTTGCAATTTTATCGATCTCATCGATGTAAATGATGCCGCGTTCTGCCTTTTGAATGTCAAAATCGGCAGCCTGAATCAAGCGCAAAAGAATATTCTCAACATCTTCGCCCACGTAGCCGGCCTCGGTTAAGGTGGTGGCGTCGGCAATGGCAAAGGGTACATCGAGAATCTTAGCGAGTGTCTGTGCCAACAGTGTTTTACCAACACCGGTGGGACCTACCATCAGCACATTACTTTTTTGCAGTTCCACATCGGAACCTGCACCAAAGTAGATGCGCTTGTAGTGGTTGTATACCGCAACAGAAAGCGCAATTTTGGCCTTCTCTTGCCCTATTACATATTCGTCCAGCGTTTCTTTGATTTCACGCGGTTTCGGAATATTAAGCTCCTGCTCCTCTTTGGATGATTTCTTTTTCTGCGGGACATATCCCTCATCATCCAGCACATGCTGACAAAGCTCTACACATTCGTTGCAGATGCATACACCGGAGCCTGCAATCATGCGAGTAACCTGCTCCTGTGTTTTACCGCAGAACGAACAGCGCAGAGGTTTGTTATCGTCGTATCGGTTGGCCATTGGTATTACCCTCCATAAGCTCTTAGGAAAACGGATAGGCTGACCCGAAGAATCAGATCAGCCCTCCGATATTAATTATATTATTTCTTTGCGATGACCTTATCAATCAAACCGTATTTTTGCGCCTCTTCTGCGGACATAAAGTTGTCGCGCTCGGTGTCGCGTTCGATCACCTCAAGGGGCTGACCTGTTGCTTCTGCCATCATTTTGTTCAGGTTTGCCTTAATTCTCAAAATGCGCTCCGCGTGAATTTTGATATCGGTTGCCTGACCGCGTGTGCCACCTAACGGTTGATGAATCATAATCTCACTGTTGGGCAGGGCAAAACGTTTGCCCTTAGCACCTGCTGTGAGCAGAAAAGCACCCATAGATGCCGCCATACCGATGCAGGTGGTAGAAACGTCACACTTGATATAATTCATGGTGTCGTAAATTGCCATACCTGCTGTGATAGAGCCACCGGGGCTATTAATATAAAGAGAAATGTCTTTGTCCGGATCCTGCCCCTCTAAGAACAGAAGCTGAGCCACAACAAGACCCGCTGTTGTATCGTTGACCTCGTCACAAAGCATGACGATACGGTCGTTTAACAGTCTGGAAAAAATGTCATACGCACGCTCACCACGGTTGGTTTGCTCGATGACGGTTGGCACCAATGCCATAGCAATCACCCATTTCTCCGCACGATCATTACTTTAATGAGAACTGAAAAGCGAACGATTTCTTCGTGCGGGAAGAAACCCTCCGTAAGCCGCAAGCAGAAAGCCCCTGCTCAAAAACACACCTCATTAAATGATGGCGGCAGTCTCAATATAAATGATTGGACAGTTTCGCCGCTTCTATGCGCCTTACAGCGCATGTAGATTTTAGAAAAACAGGTTATTTTACTGGGCCAACTGGCCGTGTAAATAAACCCTGCCAGTTTCACAAAGCTCAAAATGATTATTCAGCATCCTCAGCTTTTTCTGCTTTCTTCTTAGCAGGTGCTTTTTTCTTAGCGGGCGCTTTTTTCTTAGCAGGTGCAGCTTCTTCCTCTGCACCGGCCGCAGCCTCGGTGGTTACAACAGCGCTGTCGCGAACCAGATCAATCGCTTTGTTTACAGCGAGATCCTTCGCAATTTCGTCTGCGGGAACCATTTTTTTAATTTGGTCGGCAGGCATGCCATAGTTTGCAGCCATGGTCTCGTATTCTTTGTTCACGTCTTCTTCCGAAGCGGTGAGCCCCTCGAGCTCTACAATTTTCTCAAGAGCAAGGCGAATTTTCACCTGTTTGTCGGCCTGCTCTGCAAAGGTTTTGCGGAATGCGCTATGCTCCATATTGGTATACTGCAGGTAAGAATCAAGGTTGAGCCCCTGAGACTGCAGCCTGTACTCGAACTCTTTTACGCTTTGGTCGATTCTTGCATCGAACATGCACTGAGGAATCTCAGCTTCCATATTCTCAATTACAGTGTCAATCAATCTGTTCTCAAGATCATCCTGTGCAGCTTTGTCTTTACGAACCTGCATTTTTTCCTTGATATCTGCTTTCAGCTCATCCAATGTCGAGAACTCGCTCATATCTTTTGCCAGCTCATCATCGATTGCAGGCAGTTCCTTTGCTTTGAGCTCATTCAGCTTGCATTTGAATACAGCGGGCTTGCCAGCAAGGCTCTCTTCACCGTATTGCTCGGGGAACGTTACCTCAACGTCAAACTCTGCACCAATCTCTTTGCCTACAACCTGCTCCTCAAAACCGGGAATAAACTGGCCGGAGCCCAACTGCAGCGGGAAGTTTTCGCCCTTGCCGCCTTCGAATGCTACGCCATCGCAAAAACCTTCAAAGTCGATAACAGCGGTATCGCCAAGCTCGGCAGCTCTGCCCTCAACGGGTACAAGTCTGCCTGCGCGCTCGCGCATTCTATCCAGCTCTGCGTCAATATCGGCATCGCTCACCTCGGCGGTGTATTTAACAGCCTCAATGCCCTTGTAGTCTTTTACAGTAACCTCAGGTTTTACTGTAACGGTTGCTTTAAAGGTAAAGCCGTTTTTGTCAACATCAGACATTTCAATTTCAGCCTTGTCAACGGGCTCAATTTTAGCTTCATCAACAGCATCGCTGTAAGCCTTGGGGTAAATATCGTTGATAGCATCCTCATAGAAAACGCCTTCACCATATACTTTTTCAATCATTTTTCTGGGTGCTTTGCCTTTTCTGAAGCCGGGCATATTGATTTGTTTTACGTTTTTGCGATATGCTTTTTCAATTGCTGCCTCAAATTCCTCAGCACCGATGGAAATCTCGAGCTGATAACGATTGGTCTCAATCTTTTCTGCTTTGACTAGTTTCATTGTTAACTTCCTCCTGTAATGATGCACAAACTATACACTGCACATCGGCGCTTAGCCGTTTCGCGATGTGCCACGCATCGGACAGGAAGCCGGTATGCAACCTATCTGTCATGCAAATGTTGTATGAGTGCGAAACATTTTAATTATACCATATCTTGTTTTAAAATTCTACTATTTCGTTTATTTTTACTGGGTTAAAACGTAAAAAATCGCTTGAAATAAGCCTAAAATCCACTCCCAGATACTCACCGTTCAGCGCATAGGCGCAGCCGGTGGAATGAATATGCCCGTAATAACACTTTTTAATGCCGTTTTTGAGCAGAACATCAATAATTTCAGCGGAGATTTCATCGCCATAAACCGGCGGATAATGCAGAAACACGATCCGCTCACCCTGCATTTTTTTAGCCGCGTCGATGGATAGCTGAAGCCTCGCCGCTTCGCGCGCGAGAATTTTAATGTCGTGCGCTTCACCTTTTTCAAACAACCAACCCCGTGTACCGCAAAGCACCTTTCCTTCGGCCTGCACAGCACTGTTGTGCAGAATGTGCAGTGTGGAAAGCCCGTTTGCGGCAAAAAACGCCTCCATCTTGGTTTTCGACGTCCACCAATAATCGTGATTGCCCTTGATAATATATTTTTCACCGGGCAGGCTGTTCAAAAAACGGAAATCGGAGAGGGTTTGCTCCAGCGTCATTGCCCACGAGGTATCTCCCGCGAGAACTACGGTATCCTCCGGCTTAATGGCTTTGTTCCAGTTTTCGGTCAAACGTTGCACATAGTTGTGCCAGCCCGAAAAAACATCCATAGGTTTATCGGTACCCAGAGAAAGGTGCAGGTCGCCGATTGCATATATGCTCATGAATTCCTCTTTCTATTACTTTAACTTTAATTGTTTTACCACATATTCGCCGATATCTGCTTTGTCGCAGACATCGTTAAAACGGGGTGCTCTGCCCTTGAGCGCCGCCAAACTCTCTGGAATTGTACAACCGGAAAGCTCAGAGAGCTTATCTGCCATTTCAAACTCAGAAAGCCCCTCTGTGCTGCCTGTAAGTGCTTCAAGTACGCTTTGCGAAAACTTGAACGGGCTTGCGGTGGAGGCAATTACTGTTTTGGTGTTGTCCCCTGTCTCTTTCACATAGTTCTGGTAGACGTTCACAGCAACCGCCGTGTGTGTATCGCACAGGTAAGAATACTCTTCAAAGATGCTGTGTATCGCGGCTTTGGTAGCGGCATCGTCACAGCAGCCGCCGTAAAACTCCGCCCGCAGCCGTTCGCGGACAGGGTCTGTTACGGTGTAGCTGCCTTTCGTACCCAAATCGCTCATCAGGTTTCTTACCGCAGCATCATCATTACCTTGCAGGGCAAACAGCAGGCGCTCAAGATTCGAGGAGATGAGGATATCCATCGAAGGAGAGATGGTGGCATGAAACGCCCTGTTTTTATCGTAGGTACCGGTTTTGATAAAATCGGTGAGAACATTGTTCTGGTTGGACGCACAAATAAACTTGGCGATGGGCAGCCCCATTTGTTTTGCGTAATATGCGGCAAGAATATTGCCGAAGTTTCCGGTTGGCACGCAAACGTTAATCTTATCGCCGATGGCAATCTCTTCATCGGCAAGCAGATCGCAGTAAGCGCTAATGTAGTAGACAATCTGCGGTACCAGTCTGCCCCAGTTGATCGAGTTTGCGGAGGAGAACATTTTGCCGTTTGCCGCAAGCTGCTCTGCCAGCGCATTATCGGTAAAGATTTGTTTTACCGCGGTTTGCGCGTCGTCAAAATTGCCTTTAATGGCGCAAACGGTGACGTTGCCACCCTCCTGCGTTGCCATTTGAAGCTTCTGCATGGGGCTGACGCCCTGTTCGGGGTAGAACACCATAATACGGGTACCGTCAACATCTTTAAAACCTTCCAGCGCGGCCTTGCCGGTATCGCCCGAGGTGGCAACCAAAATCACAATTTCTTTGCCGTCTACGGTTTTCTTCGCAGAGGTGGTGAGCAGATAAGGCAACAGCTGCAGCGCCATATCCTTAAACGCACAGGTAGGGCCATGCCACAGCTCCAGCATATAAACGTCGTCACCAAGTTTTGCCATGCGGGTAACGGAGCCGTCCCCAAATTTGTCGGTATACGCGCCGGCAACGCAATGGTACAGCTCGTCGGCAGTAAAATCGGTGAGGTAATCGCCGAGGATGTTTTTGGCGCGCTCAACATAGCTCAGCTTTGAAAGCTTGAGCAGCCGCTCCTCGGTGAGCTGCGGAAAGCATTCGGGAACAAACAACCCACCCTCTTTTGAAATGCCATTTGCAATGGCAGTGGCAGAGGATACTTTTTGTTGTTTATCTCTGGTACTGATGTAGTTCATAGGAAAGACCTCTTTTTCTTTTAACTATCTGAAATTCTTTTGATAAAAGCGATACGCATTTTCAAAAAACATCTTATCCACAAGAATTTTATCTGAGATTGATTGTACCATAAAATCGTATAGATTTGCAATTTTTTCAATAGAATTTAAATCGGCAGGCATGGACGCACCGTCAAAATCTGAACCGAGTGCAAGTGTATTCTCGCCGCCAAGCGCAAGAAAGTGCTCGACATGCCGCAGTATATCGTGAAAATCAGCTTTTTCCACGTCCTGTTCGCGAAGAAAGACGGGGTAAAAATTGATGCCCACCAACCCGCCGCGTTTTACAATTTCGCAGAATTGGTCGTCACGCAGGTTGCGTGGAACCGCGCAGACCGTACGGGAATTGGAATGGGTCGCCACAAACGGTTTGGTTGCAATTTGCAGAAGGTCATCAAAGCCGTTATCCGAAAGGTGTGATGCATCTACAATAATGCCGTTTTGCTCAAGTACGGCAACTGCTTCCCTGCCAAACGAGGTGAGCCGGCTGTTGGCAACGGTGCCGCTGCCAAGCTCATTTTCGCCATTCCATGTAAGCGTTAAGAACGAAACGCCCTGCTGCTTTAGGTACGGAACGCGGGTAAGATCACCTGCAAGCGCGGAACCGCCCTCGATTGAAAGGATTGCCGCCGCTTTACCGCTGTGCAGAATGCGCGAAAGATCGCCGCCGGTATAGGCTTGCTCAATACAACTGCTGTAGCAAGCCATTTGGGCTTTGAAATAACACAGGTTGCGATCGAAATAATCAATTGCCGCCTGCCCCCGGTATTGGTCAGGCATAAAAATAGCAAAGGTTTGAACATAGCTTTCAAAGCATGCCCGGTCCAGCGAGAGCTGACGGGTATTGTTGACCAGATTTTCGCCAGACGCACAAAGCTCGGTGATGGTATCGCAGTGTAAATCAAATACTTTCACAGCTCACTTACCCCTCTCAAAATTCACAAGCAAAAAACATCTGCACCTGACTGTGCCCAGAACGCGTTTTTGAAATGGTTGCAGCTGATCACCTTGCCGTCTGACGCAGTTAGAATCTCAATCACATCAAAACGCGGCTGCAGCTCGCATGGGTGCTCCAGCAGGTAACAGGCGGCCGTTTTTATAATACGCCGCTGCTTTTGCCGCCCTACTGCATCTGCCGGTGCGCCAAGGCAGTTCTGTGCGCGGGTTTTTACCTCTACAAACACAATATACTGCTCATTTTCGGCAATAATGTCAATTTCACCGAAAGCGGAGTGAAAATTGCGTGTGGCAACCCTTAGCCCTGCTTGTTGCAGATAGCTTACGGCATATTCTTCGCCAATGCGGCCGAGTTCAACGGCTTTCACTTACCCGCCCCCATCAATTTTTTCAAAAAGCTGCGCCGATGAATGGGTGAAATGCCGTACTGCGCAAGCATTTCGTAATGCAGCTTGGTACCGTAGCCCTTGTGGCGTTCAAACTGATACTGCGGATACTGCTTTGCCAGCTCGAGCATGTAGTGATCACGGCTGACCTTGGCAAGAATGGATGCCGCCGCTATGGAAGCAGACTTTGCATCGCCGCCGATGACAAATTCGGCGGGAATACCGTGCAGTTCGGGGCATTTGTTGCCGTCTATGTAAGCGATATCGGGCTTTATGGAAAGCCCCTCCGCCGCGCGCTTCATACCGAGCATAGTGGCGTTTAGGATGTTAATTTCATCGATGACCTGCTCCTCTACCGCCTCGATGCGAAATGCCAGCGCCTTGTTAATAATCTCCTGAAAAAGAAGCTCCCGTTTTTTCTCAGAAAGCTTTTTGGAATCGTTAAGCCCCTCAATTTCGATATCGCGGGGTAAAATGACAGCAGCGGCATAGACGGGGCCGGCCAAAGGACCTCTGCCCGCCTCGTCGATGCCGCATATCGTATGAAAGCCGTGCTTTTCGTAGGCTTGTTTTTCAAATTCGTACAGGCTCATGCGTCTGCCTCCGGCGGGCTTTCCAGCGTAATGCGACCGATTGTTCCGCTGCGGAATTCATCGAGCACCATAATTGCGGCACGTTCGGTGTTAACCTCACCGCGTGAAATGAGCATACCGCGCTTTCTGCCTACAAGCGTGAGCAAATCATATGGCTCGATATCTGCGGTTTCGTCATCGGTGAGGTTGTAGCGTGCGCACAGCAGGCTATGGTAATCGCGGTTTAGCCGATCAAGCAGGCGCATTGCCAGCAGCTCAATGTCAATTACATCATCCTTAACCGCGCCGGTAAATGCAAGGCGTTCGCCCACCAAGGGGTCTTCAAATTTCGGCCACAAAACACCGGGCATATCAAGCAGGTCAAAGCCCTTATCAAGGCTCACCCACTGCTTGCCGCGCGTAACACCGGGGCGGTCTTCCACTTTAGTACGCTTGGAGTTTGCCATGCGGTTGATAAACGAGGATTTGCCCGCATTGGGAATGCCGACGATCATCATGCGGATCGGCTTACCGGACATTCCCTTCTGTTCACGGCGGGCAAGTTCATCGCTGAGCACCTCTTTAACCAGCGGAATAAACTGCCCCAGCCCTCTGCCGCTCCGGCAGTCGGTGGGCAGCGCCGCCACACCCTGCTTTTTATAGAAATCGCACCACTTTGCAACGATACGTTCGTCGGCTGCGTCGCATTTATTGAGCAGCACAATTCTGGGCTTGCCCCCAGTCAGCTTATCAATTTCGGGGTTGCGGCTGGATGCAGGAATGCGCGCGTCGGTCAGCTCAATAATAATATCAACAAGCGGCAGGTTCGCCTGCATTAGCCGCCGTGTTTTTGCCATATGCCCCGGAAACCACTGAATGGATGGTATCTCAGTCATTGTTTTGTTCCTCCTTGCAGGTTTCGTCCTGGTATCTTTCCGTCAGCGAATAGCGCCAATCTGTGTAACGGGCAGAATGCGCAGCAGAGCCTTGCCAAGCACATAACGCGTATCTACCATGCCAATGCTGCTGTCGCGGCTATCGAGCGAGTGATTGCGGTTGTCGCCCATTACAAAAATGCAGCCTTCGGGTACTGTCTGCGGAAATCTCATATCATAGTATAGATTGGTGGGCTCGGCAATATACGGCTCATCCAGCGCTTCGCCATCAACATATACCACACCTTTTTTAAAATCGATATCCACTGTCTGCCCACTTGTTGCGATAACACGTTTGACAATGGGAACATCAAAGCTTGCCGTAGGCGTGATAACCACAACATCGTTGTTGCGGGGTTCAAAAAACAGGTCGGAAATCACGATGAAATTACCGTTGTGCAGCGTCGGCTCCATCGACTGCCCCTCTACCCCGACAATGCGGAACAGAAAGGTAAAGATAAGCACGACAGTGATTACTGCAAACGCAATGGATTCCACCCATTCGTAAGCGCTTCTAACAAATAGGCGATTTTTTTGCCGTTCGCTCCCCGGTATGCTGTTTTCCCTTTCTTCCATCGATCAAACCGCCTTTCCACCTTAAGATATATCATAAAAAGCTCTATATAAACAACAAAAGGGACGAAAATACGTCCCTTTTGCATTCATTAGCGAAGTTGCTCTTTAACTTTTGCAGCCTTACCAACTCTGTCACGCAGGTAATACAGTTTGCTTCTGCGTACTTTACCGTGTCTGACAACCTCAACCTTGTCAACATTCGGGGAATGAACCGGGAAAACTCTTTCAACGCCGCAGCCATGTGCAACACGTCTGACAGTGAAAGTCTCAGCTACGCCACCATGTCTTTTCGCAATGACGGTGCCTTCGAACAACTGGATTCTCTCTCTGTCGCCCTCTTTGATTTTTACGTGAACCTTGACGGTGTCACCGATTTCTACTACAGGAGCTTCGGATTTAATCGAATCCTGTGCAATGAGTTTTAAAGCATCCATTGATACTTCCTCCTTATATTTCAGACATTCATTCTCACTAAACCAGTGACAGAGGACTGCCCGCTTTAATGTCACGGTCATTGACCGGGCATTAATCCCCACCTTGCGCAAGGCGCAAAGCGGCCACTAAATGCCTTAATAGAATACCATATCCTGTACATGAATGCAAGGGGTTTTATTCAAAAAACTCGTCTTTTATGGGGTTGTCGGTATAAACCTGCAGCTTTTTCACACGAATGCAATCCAGTTCTACATCACACAGCTTTGAAAATGCGTCAAACACCAATGTAGGGTTAATGTTTATGGTGGTACCGGCCGCCAAACGCAGCACCAGACGGATTCCGTCATCCTCTGCCTCAAGACTTTTCAGCTCAATGAACGGCTTCAGATCAATCTCCTTAAAGCCCTTCTTGGTTTTCTTCTCTACAAGAATTGTATCTCGGGTGAGCATTTCACGGAACATTACTTCAAGTTCAGCACCTGTCTTATGCGGGGCAGACGCTAAAACCTGATAGTCGCAAACTGCAATATCATCGGGCTTGTGTACGGGCGCAGCAACCTTGTAGACGCGAAACCCCATCGGCAACGCTGCATTAAGGCGGTCTTTGATCTCGTTCATAGAGATTTCCTCGATCACGCGCAAATCCATCGTTTCACAATCGCTCTCGTAGCCAAGCGGAGTAGGCATAGCAAATGTGATGTAGATGTGCGGGTTGAAGCCCTGAGTATACCAAACAGGCAGATGTGAACGTGCCAAAGCACGCTGGAAGCAGCGGTTGATATCAAGATGAGAGATGTATTTTGCGGCATCGCGGCGGGTATAAAACACACGAATATCGCGAACGTTTGACATATCCATTAGAAATTGCACCCCCCGCTGAGCTTATTTGCACCACAGGCACTGCATTTTAAACGGCAGTGCGGGGTGACGGCATCGGCATGTGCCTTTTTATTTTCTTCGATGAGGAAGCGTTTGGTCACACCGTAATCGAGGTGATCCCACGGCATAACCTCGTCGTAGGAACGGGTACGGTTGGCGTAAAACGTCGGATCAACGCCGCATGCTTCAAATGCCTGCATCCAGTTTTCATATTTAAAGTGATTGTCCCAACCGTCGAGGTTGCAACCACTGCGCCACGCGGTTTCGAGTACACTGCACAGGCGACGGTCTCCACGGGCAAAAACACCCTCGAGCACGCTGGTTTTGGAATCGTGGTATTTTACATTGATCTTACGGCTGGTCACGCAGGAAAGCAGATATTTCTGCTTTTCCTGTAGTTCCGCCATGGTCGCCTGCGGCTCGAATTGGAACGGAGTAAACGGCTTAGGTACAAAGCCCGCAAGGCTGACGGACACGGTTACGCCCCTGCCCTTGGGTTTATTGGGCAAGGCATAGTAAAGGTCTACCACCTTTTGTGCAAGGTCGACAATGCCCGCTAAATCCTCATTGGTTTCGGTGGGCAGACCCAGCATAAAGTAAAGCTTCACCGCGGTGTAGCCGCCTTGAAACGCCGTAGTGCAGGTGCGAATGACCTCTTCTTCGGTAACGTTTTTGTTGATGACATCGCGCATGCGCTGGGTGCCTGCCTCGGGTGCAAAGGTGAGCCCGCTTTTGCGCACCTTCGCAATCTGCTCCAGCAGTTTTTCAGAGAAATTATCGACGCGCAATGACGGAAGGCTCAGGTTTACCTGCTCCTTATCCGTCCAGACTAGCATTTTGTCGAGCAACTCTTCCAACCCCGAGTAGTCACTGGTAGAGAGTGAAGAAAGCGAAATTTCGTCGTAGCCTGTACTGCAGGTAAGGTCCCAACCGTTTTTGTTAAGAGTTTCGGGTGATTTTTCGCGGAACGGGCGGTAAATAAAGCCAGCTTGGCAGAAGCGGCAGCCGCGGATGCAGCCGCGCAGCACCTCAACCATAGAACGGTCGTGCACCGGTTCTACAAACGGTACGATGAACTCTTTGGGGAAATAGACCTTGTCCAAATCCTTAATAATCCGCTTGGTGACCACAGCAGGCGCCCCCTCATGCGGAGTAATCTCTTTAATCGTACTGTCCTCGTTGTAGCTGAACTCGTAGAGAGACGGCACGTATACACCCTGAATGTGTGCCGCAATTTTGAGAAACTCCGCTTTGGAAAGCCCCTCCGCTTTCGCTTTGCGGTAAGCATTTACCAGCTCGGGCAGTACCTCCTCGCCTTCACCAAGCATAAACAAATCAATAAAATCGGCGATGGGCTCGGGGTTGCATGTACAGGGGCCGCCCGCAACAACCAGCGGTGCAAGGCTGTCGCGGTTTTCACTGCGCACAGGCACACCCGCGAGGTCAAGCATATTGAGTACAGCGGTAAAGCTCATCTCATACTGCAAGGTAAAGCCGATCATATCGAAATTTGCAATAGGGTCCATACTCTCGAGGCCATAAAGCGGGATATGGTTTTCGCGCATCAGCTTTTCCATGTCGGATTCGGGCGCAAATACGCGCTCACACCACACTCCGTCCATCTCGTTGAGCTGTGAATACAAAATTTTCATGCCAAGGTGAGACATGCCCACCTCGTAGGTATCGGGGAAGCAAAACGCAAAGCGGAAATCCACCTTGTCATGCTGCTTCACCACACTGTTCAGTTCGCCGCCCACATAGCGCGCGGGGCGCTGAACTTTGAGCAGAATTTTATCTAACTGTGTTTTGATGCTCTCCATTGAAACCTCCAAACAAACCGCAGTTACCTGCTGTTTGATATTATCTTGTTTATCATACAGCAAATCGAAGATTTTTTCAACAAAAAGCATTATTCCCCCTTATGAACAAATATGGTAAAGGCGAGATAAAACGAGGTAACGATCAAAGTGATGTTCCCTTTTCCCTGTATGGTAAGAACAATCGATGCAAGAGCGATGGGCAGCAGGAATAGCAGCGACACGGTGAAGGAGATGACCGCGACCGTGCGTGGACTTGCAAAGCAGCGCGCCAAATTCTGTACCACCATTCCGCCATCCAGCGCACCGATGGGTAAAAGGTTGAACAGCCCAAGCAAAAGGTGTACTAGTGCAAGCTGTGTCATCACCTTACCATTTACCGCCCATATAATTGCCGCGGAAATAAAATTGACGAGAGGTCCCGCTAAAAAAATAAGCATTTCTTTACCGTAAGATATCTTCGTACTCTGTCTCTTGCAAATGCGGATGCCAAACGATACAAAGTTGATACTTTTTGGTGGCTGACCAAACAGGTACATTACTGTGAGGTGCCCCAGCTCATGCATCAACGCAGCACAGAACATCTGTCCGCCAAGTCCTGTTTTATCCAAGCTTAAAAAGGCTGCCAGCACCGCTAAAAATGGATAACTTACACTGACGGTAACACCCAATAGATTAAAACTCATCGTACACCCACGCAGGATTCGCCTGCAAGCCGTTCACACGGAACTCGAGATGGACATGGTTGCCGGTAGAAAGCCCCGTACTGCCCACTTTCGCAACGACCTCACCCTGACGTATAACCGCACCCGCAGGCGCGAGAATCTCACTGCAATGGCAATAGGCAGTCTCTAGGCCGGTGCTGTGCTGAATGACAATGAAGTTGCCATAGATTGCAGAGTTGCCAATTTCGCTGACTGTTCCCGGTAATACTGCCGAAATAGGGGTTCCCGAAGGCGCGGCGATATCAACACCTGTGTGAAAATCGTCTTTCCCTGTAATGGGATGCCTGCGAAACCCAAAATGGCCTGTAAGTGTACCAAGCTTTACAGGCAGGGTAGGCTTGTCTGTTATAAAAAAAGGCGAAAGCGTCGCCGTGCCGGGCGCGCTTAATCTCTTCTGTGTGCCAACAAGACGGACAGGGTTGATTCCGCCCCCCTGCCCGTCTTGTTTTTCTTCACCCGATGTGTTTGTATTCGTTTGGGGCTTGCTCTCCTCTTCGGTAAGTTCATCGGTCGTAATCTCCGGCTCGGTTTCTTTTGGCAAATACTGTTCGATATATCCTGCAAGCTCTGAATCAATGGCCTGCGACTGTGCAGGCTCAGTGCTTGCCGGTGAGGAGGGGGCTTCCTGCTGCGGCTGAATTGTTTCCGGTTCCTTTTTATCCGACCAGACTGGAAGCTGTATGTTCCACTGGCGCATCACATCGTCGATAAAGCTGAAATGCAGCTCCTGCCCCAGCAGCTCACCCATGGCCGTGCGCGCGTTTTCGTATAAAGGCAGCCCCGACAGCTTGAGGCAGTACGCCAAAGCGAGCAAAATCAAACATACCGTAATTTGTGCAAGCATAGCAGAAAGCACCGAATCTTGGCGCTGTGGCTGCCCACTTTGCCGGCGCGTTGTTCTTGTTCTTGCTTGGTCTTTATCCGCTCTGCTCATCATTGCAAACGCTCCTTTGCTTTTGGGTTTTATCCTACCATAATCATATGAGCGTGCAAAGAAAAAAATGCGGACAAAATGCAAGCATTAAAAAACCGACGAGCCATTGCCCGTCGGTTTTTTCTATGCAGAATATAATCTGTACTATTTATTTAGAATGTATTCTTCAATGGAATCGGCAGCAACCTTGCCTGCACCCATTGCAAGAATAACGGTAGCCGCGCCGGTAACCGCGTCACCGCCCGCAAACACGCCCTCGCGGGTAGTGTTCATCTTATCGTCTGCAACCAGGCAGCCGCGTTTGTTCGCTTCCAGCCCCGGGGTAGTAGTGCGAAGCAGTGGATTCGGGGAGGTGCCAATGGACATAACCACGCTGTCAACAGGCAGTTCAAAGTTGGAGCCTTCCATCTCGATCGGTCTGCGTCTACCCGACGCGTCCGGCTCGCCAAGCTCCATCTCAACGCACTCGATTGCGCGAACTCTGCCGTCTTCATCGGGCAGAATGCGAACGGGGTTGGTGAGCAGCTTGAAGATGATGCCCTCCTCCTTCGCATGGTGCACTTCCTCCGCACGGGCGGGAAGTTCCTCCATAGAGCGGCGGTAAATGATGTAGACGTTCTCTGCGCCCATACGTTTTGCACAGCGGGCAGCATCCATTGCAACGTTGCCTCCACCCACAATGGCAATATTCTTACATTTATCGATTGGGGTATCGTAACCCTCTTTGTAGGCTTTCATCAAGTTGATTCTGGTAAGATACTCGTTGGCAGAGTAAACACCGACCAATGCCTCGCCCTCAATGCCCATAAAGCTGGGAAGACCTGCACCGGAACCAATGAACACAGCCTCAAAGCCCATTTCGCCCATCAGTTCGTCAATGGACAGCACCTTACCCATAACCATATTGGTCATGATTTGAACGCCCATCTCTTTGAGCTTATCAATCTCTTTTGCAACAATTGCTTTAGGCAGACGGAACTCAGGGATTCCGTAAACTAGCACGCCGCCAGCGGTGTGGAATGCCTCAAAGATTGTGACCTCGAAACCCTTTTGTGCCAGGCTGCCAGCGCAGGAAAGCCCTGCCGGGCCTGCACCGATTACCGCAACCTTGTGCCCGTTGCTTGCTGGCTTTTCTACCTTGTCGGTACCATTTTCTATATACCAGTCTGCAACAAAGCGCTCCAGCCTGCCAATTGCAACAGGCTCGCCCTTAATACCACGCACACACTTGCCTTCGCATTGGTTCTCTTGCGGACAGACACGGCCGCAGACAGCAGGCAGCGCATTGGTGCTGGTAATCGTTTTATACGCTTCGGCAAAGTTGCCTGCAGCAACCTGTGAGATAAACTCGGGGATGCGAACATTGACCGGGCAGCCGTTTACGCAGGGTTTATGTTTGCAGTTCAGGCAGCGAGTCGCCTCTTCAATTGCCATATCTGCGGTATAGCCTTCGGCAACCTCTTCAAAATTTTTATTTCTGATATTCGGGTCCTGTTCCGGCATGGGAACTTTTTTCGGAGCCATATTTGGCATGTTGTTCAACCTCCATTTAGTTCTGCATTCGAAATTATTCCGGTTTGGCATTGAGCATACGACACTCGGAGGTATCACAATGCTCTCTGTTTTTGTAGAATGAGTTGCGTTTCATCAGTTCGTCATAATCGACCTCATGCCCGTCAAAGTCGGGCCCGTCAACGCATGCAAACTTGATTTTGCCGCCTACTGTAACACGGCAGCCGCCACACATACCGGTACCATCGATCATAATGGGGTTGAGTGAAACCAGTGTTTTTATTCCATAGGGTTCGGTAACTTTTGAAACAAACTTCATCATTGGAATCGGGCCGATTGCAATGACAAGATCGTAGTTGTTGCCGGCATCGATTAGGCTTTGCAGTTTGTTGGTTACAAAGCCCTTTTCGCCATAGCTGCCGTCATCGGTGGTGATGTACAGATTTTTGCATACTGCCTTAAACTCGTCCTCTAAAATAACGATGTCTTTGCTGCGGAAGCCTGCGATAACATCTACCTCGGCACCATTTTGGAACAGCGCCTTTGCAGAGGGATATGCAATTGCATTGCCGACGCCGCCGCCGACAACACAAACCTTTTTATAGCCGTCAAGATGCGTAGCAGTACCGAGTGGACCTACGAAATCCAGAATGGAATCTCCCTCATTCATTTGAGACAGCATGATAGTGGACCGCCCCACCGCTTGAAAAATAATGGTGACCGTACCACGCTCAATATCGGTATCTGCAATAGTAAGAGGTACACGCTCTCCATGCTCATCAACACGAAAAATAATGAACTGCCCTGCTTTTGCCTTTTTTGCAATAAACGGCGCTTCAATTTGCATTAGCGTAACGGCGCTGTTCAATTGTTTTTTCTTTACTATTTTAAACAAGGTTAGCACTCCCTTTATAAAAATTTTAGCAATAATCATTAAATTGATAGCATTAAGATGATAATTTATCATCCTTTTTTTAAGTATAACGCAAATCAGTGCCTAAATCAACAGAAAAGAGCAGGAAGTTGCAAAAGTTCCTGCTCTTTTTGATAATTTTTTATTAAACTAGAATGCCATCCTGTGGTTAAGATGATTCCGTCGACGAAGATGATTCCGCTGACGAAGGCGGTTCCGCTGATGAAGACGAAGATTGCTCTGCCGACACATTGATTTTACAGGTAGCGGTTTTTCCGTTCTTTGTCTTAACCGTAATTGTGGCACTGCCCGCCGATACTGCCGTAACCTTACCACCTACTACAGTGGCAATCGCATCATCGCTGCTGGACCATGTAACGCTGCGGTCCGCCGCGTTCTCCGGTAACACGGTAGCTACAAGCTGAGCAGTTTCACCTGCTTTAAGAGTAAGATTTGATTCGCTGAGCTGCACCTCAGAGGGTTCTACCGTGGCAGGAGGCGCGGAATATTTACCGGTTACCTTGCAGGTAGCCTTTTTACTTCCGTCTTCGGTCGTAACCGTAATCGTAGCCGTTACATCCTTGGTAATGCTTGCGCTCACCGCAACCAATCCGTTTTTGTCAACGGTAATCTCCTTGTTATCCGATTTCCAGCTGACCTTTGCGTTGGTTGCATTGCTGGGTGTCACCGTTGCAACCAGCTGCTTGGATTCACCCGCATTCAGCGTAAGTGAGGTTTGATCAAGCGTTACATTGGTGACAGGGACTATTTTGTCAATCACCTTGATAGTGTCATAATCGGTTTTCGTAACACCACCACTTTTTGCTGTAACCGTAACCTTTACATTACCAGCAGCCTTAGCGGTGAGTACACCGCTGGTTTTATTGATGGTGGCTATGTTGGAATTGTCGACCGACCATTCATAGGTGACATTGGTGGCGTTATCCGGCGTGGTAAACGCCTTAAAGGTATAGGTTTTGCCTACTTCCATAATGGATGGAGGGTCAGTAATGGTGACATCCTCAAGCACTATACCTTTATCCGTGACTGTAACGGTGCACTTCGCTGTTTTGCCGCCATCCTTGGTGGTTGCAGTAATGGTTGCGGTGCCCTTGCCCTTTGCAGTCACTTTACCGTCAGTGCTTACTGTGGCAACAGTTTCTTTACTGGAACTCCAGGTGACCTTCTTGTTGGTTGCAGAAGTAGGCTTTACAGTTGCCTCTAAAGTTTCAGAGCCGCCAACGGTAAGCTGCAAGGTGGATTTGTTCAGTGAAACGCTGGTTACCGGTACATCCTCTTCACTGCTGTCATCTCCGCCATCGCCATCTTCAATATCTCCCCCCGAACTGCTGCCCGCGGCAGATGCCAAGTAACTGTTAATACCCTGTGCAATTCCCTTGGCAAGAGCGTATTGATAGTCGCTGTCGGTCAGCATCGCATATTCATCCGCATTGGATACAAACGCGCTTTCAGACAGCGTAGCTGCAAACTGCGAAGTTCGTGTCATGTAATAGCGTCCGCTTTTTGCTTTCCGGTTTGTAATGTCGAGTGCACTCGCCATATTTGCAGAAACATTGGATGCAAGACCCGACGCGAAGTTATAGAAGTAAAACGCCTCCGAACCACGCGCACTGGAGCTTGTGCTGGAGTTTGCATGCACGCTTACCAGAATATGCGGATCAAAGCTTTCCGCCTTTGCCATTCTGTCCTCAAGCTCAACGAATCTCGACGTACTGGGCATGCTTACGGTTGCACCGTTGCTTTCGAGAATGCTCTTAAGCTTTTTGGAAACCGCAAGGTTGATATCGTACTCGGTCATGCCGCCGTCACTTGGTGAAATATAACCGTCGGCACCGGTACTATCGGCCGAGTGCCCGGTATCAATGTAAACACGTGCACCGCGTAGCCCCCCGGGTGAATTCTTAAAGCGGAAAATCAAGTCCCCGCCGGAATACTCGGCTGTGTAGCCGATAAAGCTTCTGGAATTACCCAGCTTGAGGGTAACAGTGGACCCCGACCACGAAGCCGAAGTGAACAACGGGTTGCTGCCCACCTTTGAGCTGCCGGGGGTTGAAGTAGTGTAATGGAACTGAATGGATATGTTTGAGCCGGAATGTTTTAAGGTGTAGGATACTTGCTTGTCCGTCTTAAACGTCACCCTGGTAACGCCCCCACCGCTCGAAACACTCATGCTACTTACCTTATTGCCGTTGAGATCTGCACCACTGACGGTGCTGATGTCTTTGGAATAAACACGCCTGCCGGAATCGAGCAGGTAGTAATAATGTGTTTTATTCCCATCGTTATATTCTAACTCGTCACTGACAGTATAGTCACGAGCACCGCGACCGATTGGAAAATAATTACCGTTGGAAAGATCATCAAGAGTATCATCGGGGAAGGTTTCTGCCGCCGCGGCTTTTACCTCAACGAGCTGCCCATCGCCGATAGGTGCCTTGGGGGTGATAGTGACTGCCGCACCGGTGAGTGTTTTACTCATGCCGTTTGAGGTAGCCGTCACCACGATATTGCCGATGTTCTTATTGGCAGTTGTAGTAGGTGTTTTGTAGTTACCTACAAATTTTACATATGATTGGTTTTTATCGATGTTATCATCCTCGGTGGTGGATTTTGTCATCGCCACAGTTGCACCGTTGATGGTTGCCGATACCGTCGCATCGGGGTATGCCATCGCAATAATCGAAACCGTCATTCCACCCTCAACGGTGAGGTTGCCGGTAGGTGAAATCTCTTTCAGTACCTGAGTCTGGCGGGTAATCGTATAGGTTTGCACATCGCCTTTGTGCTCAAACTTGAATACGTTTGCACCCTCTTTCAGATCTGCGGTGATACTGAAATAACCATTTGCATCGCGCTCAACCTTTTCACCGTTCATTGTCAATTCAAAATCCGGTGCAGATGCACCCATAAGGGTGTAGGTTTGCTCTGCAGTGGTAATGTTTGGCTTATTTGGTTTGGTGAGCGCCAGCTTGGTAAGCACGTTTGCAAGGTTCACCTTGGACTGGAACGCGCCGAGCAACGTTGTGGTGCTCTTTTCGGGGTCTGCAGTCAGCGCTTTGAGCGAATCGAACACGCTGCCCTCATAACTACTCACTTTTTTCGCCGCCACATACTGCTCAACCAGCTCTGTGGGGCTTGCCCAGCCTTTTTCATCGGTAACCGCCTTACTGGAGGCATGAACCGGATACAAAGGAATATCGGCATCGCTTGCAACAGCGCCCCACCAGGATACAACCGATTCAAAAGGAATGGCACCATCCGTCGTAGAACCACTCGCTTTGACCGCAACAAAGTCAGCCAGGCCGTCCTCCACCCATTTTTTGGTATCGGCGTTGCCATCGATCAGCGACTGATATGTAGCATTGGTGTTAGAGCCCTGCTCGTCGCTTGCCTTATTTGCCCATACCGCCGTAGTGTAAAGACCCACCTGTGTGGCAGGTGCATTTTTACGAATGGCATCGGAAGCTGCCTTAAATGCCGAGGTGGACATAGAACGCATGTAGTTTTCGTAGCCCATACCCGAACCATTCGCCTGATAAGCAGCGAACCCTCCACTTGCCTGATCAAGGTAAAAATCATCCAGATAAATACCGTTGAGCCTGTAACGCTCGGCAAAGCTTTTGGTGTCTTGCACAATCTGATCGATTACGGTGTTATCAACCTGTGCAGCAGAACCAAGCACAGAAAATGTAGCATAGGTGAGCAGATTTTTCTCGGTCGCCTTTTCTTTGATATAGCGCAGTACATCAAAGCCGCCCATCGAATCAGCAGAACCGTAGATGGTGCCGTCTTTGTACGCCGTATCAACAACCACGGCATTTGCGGTAAAGCTGACCGCGTCTGCGATTGCCTTGTCTACCTCTGCTTTAACAGCTGTTTCGGTAAGTTCACCCGCCATAAAATCAGAGCCGGGCACCAAGAACACCGCGCGCAGCTCACTAGGACGGTTAAAGCTTAAAGTCTCACTGCTCAGATCCTCCTCATCTTCTTCTGAGGAGGACGATTCACTGTTTTCGTCATCGGACGATACGTCGCTGACCGAGCTGTCGTCTTTTGATGACTTATCGGGGCGTGTTCCCGCATGGAATGCCGCAAGCACACCTGTTGCCAATGTAATGACAAGGAAAATGGATGCAAGAAGAATTGCAATTATTTTTTTATTGCCAAAAATGTTTTTAGACACTAATTTTAAACCTCCGCTGCGAGTAATCTAATCGAGAATTGACTCTAAGTTTTTAAGTTCCTTCGCAACCTGCGATTTCACGCTCGAATCGGGATTAAACAGCGAATCGTAGCGGTAGAGAGCAAAGCCCTTGTAGTTATCCTGCTCACGAGCGGAATCTACCTGCCGCTTCATGATGTTTGTGTTATTGGCAAAGTCGTTTTCTGATGTGCCGATTTTATACGATGCAAGACCCACGTACAGCTTTACCTTAGAGGTTTTAATAATATCGTCCCATTCCTCCAAAATCTTTTGGTACGGTGCGCTGCTGTGTTTGAAGCCCCAATAAATCTGCGGGCAGATGTAATCGACATAGCCGGTATTTGAAACCCATTTTTCTACATCTATGTACTGTGAATTGTAGTTGTTGCTGCGGTTACCCTGTGGGCTAATACCGAATTTGCAGGATTTGTTGATGGATTTTATTGTGCTGTAAACACGCTTTACCAGTGTATCGACGTTGCTTCTGCGCCAGCTTGCCAGGCTAAGCTTGCCGCCGCCCGATTTGTAATCGTCATAGGCCTCTTCGTCAAAGCTCTTGTCGGGTGAGGGGTAGAAGTAATCGTCGAAATGGATGCCATCCACCTTATAATCCGCTACAATCTCCTTAACGCCGTTCACAATCAGATCCTGTACTTCTTCCCTTGCGGGGTTGTAATACAGGCCACCGTCGTATTCAATCACGTAATCGGATTCGGTTTCGAGCCATTCGGATGCAATGTTGCTGGAGGCAAGCTCAACTTTACTGCCCTTAGAGCGGATGCGGTAAGGGTTGAGCCAAGCTTCAATTTTAAGCCCGCGTGAGTGAGCCTCAGAAATCATGACCTCAAGCGGATCGTAGCCCGGGTCTTTGCCCTCAATACTGCTGCCGTTGATGAGGTAAGACCACGGAAAATAGCTGGAACGGTAAAGTGCATCGCCAAAAGGGCGCACCTGTACCATAACAGTGTTGAGCCCTAGATCAACACAATTATCAAATGCCGCACCTATGTTGTTGCGGAAGGAAGTTCTGCTCTTGCCTTTAATCATAGGCGAAAGGTCGAGGTAAGATATCCAGACGGCGCGTACTTCCCCTGAAACGGAAGGACTGGAGCTCGACTCATTCTCTTCAAAATTCTCTGAACTTTCAGAGGAGCTCGAAGAGCTTGAGGAACTGGAGGAACTGCTGCTGGATGCCGGCTGGCTCGAGGAACTCGACGAGCTGCTGGAAGGCTTGGATGATGCGGAAGAACTGGAGGAACTACTGCTAGAGGAAGATGAGCTTTCTGATGAATCTTCTATCGCGCTGATGTTATTTGCATCGGGAAACTCGCCTTCGGAGATCATCGACTCCTCATCTTCTCGTGAGAGAATCGTACCCTCCGAGCTGACAAGGTCTTCAGGTGCACTGGGTTTTCCGGTACAACCTCCGGTGGAAAGGGCTAATGTTGCTGCAAGAATGAGTGCAAGAATTCGTTTCATGTTGACCCCCACTGATTGTAATATAATAAGCATAAAACAAGCTGTCAATAGCACGGAAGACCATAGTTATCCAATTTTATGGTCACTTTCATAATATACTGAAAGTAAATAATTATCAATAGTTAAGTGGTGTTTCTTCGACATTTTATTGCAGAATTCGGTAATTTATTGGGGAGAAAAATTTGCCAAATTCTTATTCTGTCAAAATAACTATTTTTTTGCAGCGTGAGCAAAACAGATTCTACTAAGTGTATGATGTTTTTTGTGTCAATATGTTCTTGTCCGAACATAAAAACAGCCTGTATGAATTATGCATACAGGCTGTTCGCAATCTTTTATCCAGTTTTACAGGGCAACTTCCTCTGCGATTTTAACTGTGTTCATGTCAATGGTTTTTACCATTTTCAGGCCCTCGAGGATATCGTAATCGACAACTTCGCCGCACTGCAGACCAACCACACGGTTACCAATACCCTGCTCCAGCAGTTCAACTGCATGGTAACCCATTTTGGTAGCAGCAACCCTGTCGGTCACTGTGGGGGCACCGCCGCGCTGAACATGGCCAAGCACGCATGCGCGAGACTCTATACCTGTACCCTCTTCGATCTTCTTCGCAATCTCCTCAACGCCGCCAATACCCTCAGCAACCATAACAATAAAGTGCTGTTTGCCCGTTCTGTGCGAGCTGATAATTTTATCAATTACGTCTTTTTGAATATCGTACTCTACCTCAGGCATTAAAATAACCGATGCGCCGCAACCGATACCGGTATTGAGCGCGATGTAGCCTGCTTTTCTGCCCATAACCTCAACCACCGAGCAACGGTCATGAGATTGAGAAGTATCGCGCAATCTGTCAACCATATCACATACGGTGTTCATGGCTGTATCATAGCCGATGGTGTATTCGGTAGAGGAAATATCGTTGTCGATGGTGCCGGGAATACCAACACAGGGAATGCCCTTGAGGGACAAATCGCGCGCACCGCGATAAGAGCCGTCACCGCCGATTACAACCAAGCCTTCAATACCCATTTTCAGGCAAGTTTCTTTTGCCTTTTCAACGCCTGCATCCTCACGAAACTCGGGGCAGCGCGCAGTGTAAAGGATTGTACCACCTCTGTGCATAATATCGGAAACCGAAAGGAAATTCATCTCAACCATATCACCGTTGATTAGGCCATTGTAGCCTCTTCTGACGCCTAGTACACGCATACCTCTGTGCAGCGCGGTTCTGACAACCGCACGAATTGCGGCATTCATACCAGGTGCGTCACCGCCACTGGTTAGGATGGCGATTGTTTTTTGTTTGTTTTCCATAATGAGCTCTCCAATCGTATAAAAAATCATTCTTAAATAAAAATGTAATTGATAATAGTTTGCTGAATACGACAAAAAATATTGCAACCTTATGAATTATAATTGATTTCTTCACGAAAGACAAGTAACAAATGTCTCATGTTTATTCATTTTTCCACAATTTTAACGTTTTGTTCCCCCAATACGGCACTGAGCTCCCGGATAAGCACATCGTTCAAATCTACCCATAGGTTTTTTGGCGCTACCGTCAACTTACCTGTGTCGGCAAACATAACATAAACCGGCGTGCTACCCTCAAAAATTTCAAGCAGATTTTTGGTTCGCTCAAATACTTCCGAAACAGCTGACGGCGCTTTAATGAAAAGCTCCCGACGCTTACCTTTATCGCTGTACACCGCCCCGCTATAGGGGGGGCGCGCCTGCGGTTCGTTTCTCTGCTGCTGTACACTGTCTTTTGCAGAGAGCCTGTCCTCCACGCTGGAAACCTTCTCGCAAATCAGCTTGGCGGGTTCTTCTTCACGTATACTCACCCTGCCCGAAAACACCGCAACCTCACCTTTTTGCAGCAGCCGGTTATAATCTGTAAGCACCTTCGGGAACACCACAACCTCCATAGAGCCGGTGGTATCCTCTATGGTGAGAAATGCCATAGTGTCGTTCTTACGGGTTGTTTTCACCGATTTGCCGACGATAATTGCTACAATATCAACTGGGACGTTGTCGTAATGCTCGTTCGCAACCTCTAGAATTTTGTGTGCCCCTATCGTTGCAATCGCACTTTGGTATTCGCTGACGGGATGCCCTGACAAAAACAAGCCTGTGGTGTCCTTTTCCATTTCAAGGCGCTCACGCAAAGTAAATTCTTCTACATTCGGCAGTGTGTATTCTTCTTTTTTAATCTCGGCTGCCGCTATTTCAAAAAAGCTCACCTGCCCTGCAATATTCTTATTTTTGATTTCATCAAGGTTTGCAAGCACTGCCTCGTAGCCCAAAAGCATTTGGCGGCGGTTGACCCCAAAGCTATCGAGCGCGCCGCATTTAATCAAGCTTTCCATCGTACGCTTGTTTAGGTCTTTGCCGTGCATACGCTCGCAAAAATCCGTAAATCCATCAAAATGTCCATTTTCCCGCTCAACAATTAGGTCGCCAATAAAGCCCTTGCCAAGATTTTTGACGGCTAGCAAACCAAAACGGATATCCTTGCCTACAACGGTAAAGCCCTCGTCACTGAAGTTGACGTCGGGCGGCAGCACCTTGATTTGCAGGCGTGCGCACTCGTCGATGTACTCGATGACCTTATCGGTATTATCCAGCACACTGGTCATCAGCGCTGCCATAAACTCTTTTGGATAGTGACATTTCAGATACGCAGTTTGATACGAAACTGTGGCATATGCCGCCGCGTGCGATTTGTTGAACGCATAGGCAGCAAAGGAGTTCATCTCATCAAAGATATCGTTTGCTATCTTTTCGGGCACACCGCGGCGGATGGCACCCTCGCACTCCCACGTACCATCCTCAAGCTGAATGCCGTAGATAAAGTTATGCCGCTCCTTTTCCATGACATCTGCTTTCTTTTTACTCATGGCGCGGCGCACCAGATCGGCTCGCCCATAGGAGTACCCCGCAAGCTCGCGGCAGATCTGCATTACCTGCTCCTGATACACAATGCAGCCGTAGGTGACATCCAGTATCGGCCTCAGCAGTGGGTGCTTATAGGTGACAAGCTCGGGGTTGTGACGGTTTTTAATGTAGCGCGGAATCGATTCCATCGGACCCGGGCGATAAAGTGATATTACCGCAATCATGTCCTCAAGCGACCGTGGCCCCAGCCCGCTGAGGGTACGGCACATGCCCGCCGACTCAAACTGGAATACGCCCTCGGTCTCGCCGCGGGTAAGCATCTCGAATACCGCTTTATCATCCTGAGCAATTTCGTTGATATCAAAGGCGGGGTCATACCGATTGATCATCTTCTGAGAATCGCTGATGACGGTGAGCGTACGCAACCCCAGAAAATCCATTTTGAGCAGCCCCAGCTCCTCGAGTGTTGTCATGGTGAACTGTGTGACAATGGACTCGTCGTTTTTAGCAAGCGGCACATAGGTATCTACCGGGTTACGTGTAATAACAACGCCCGCCGCATGGGTGGATGAATGGCGCGGCACACCCTCCAGGCTGCGCGCCGTGTCGATTAGCTCTTTGAGTTTTTCGTCCGATTCATAGTAGCCTTTGAATTCGGCAGATACGGCGAGTGCCTTATCGAGTGACATGTGCAGTTCCATCGGAACAGACTTTGCCACGCCATCCACCGTTTGGTACGGAATGGCGAGCGCCCGCCCTACATCGCGCAATGCACCGCGTGCCGCCATAGTACCAAAAGTGATAATCTGTGCTACATGGTCGGAACCATACTTTGAGACAACATAATCGATTACCTTCTGGCGCTTTTCATAACAGAAATCGATATCAAAGTCGGGCATACTGACGCGTTCGGGGTTGAGAAACCGCTCAAACAGCAAATTGTAGCGGATAGGGTCGATACCTGTAATGCCGATGCAATAAGCCGCAATGCTGCCCGCACCCGAGCCCCTGCCCGGGCCGACGGGGATATCATGGCTGCGGGCGTAGTTAACAAAATCGGACACGATGAGAAAATAGTCTACGTAGCCCATGTTTTTAATGACGCTAAGCTCGTAGGCGAGCCTGTTCCGAATCGATGCATCGGGGTTTTCTCCATAATGCTTCTGTAACCCCCTGTAGCAAAGCTCACTGAAGTATTCGTAGTTGTCCTGCCCGCCCGGAGCGGTGAAATAAGGCAGCTTGGTCACACCAAACTCAAAGTGCAGGTCGCACATCTCAGCAATTTTGATGGTATTGTCGAGTGCACGCTCCAGCTGAGGAAACGTTTCGAGCATTTCACTGCGGCTTTTGATGTAAAACTCGTCGGTGGCAAACTCCATATCGGAGGGGTCGTCAACCGTACGGTTGGTTTGA
Source organism: Hydrogenoanaerobacterium sp. (assembly GCF_032017025.1). Classification (NCBI taxonomy): domain Bacteria; kingdom Bacillati; phylum Bacillota; class Clostridia; order Eubacteriales; family Oscillospiraceae; genus Hydrogenoanaerobacterium; species Hydrogenoanaerobacterium sp. The sequence continues at coordinate 24,443 of NZ_DALZQO010000020.1, read as the reverse complement.
ATACATACCAGCACATTCTGCATCTTACTGTCTTGCTTGCGGATGTAGTGGGCATCGTTGGTAGCAACAAGCCCAATACCCGTTTCCTCGGAAAGCTTTACAAGACTGGGCAGAATTACTTTTTGCTCACGAATGCCATGGTCCTGAATCTCGATGTAATAGTTATCCTCACCGAATATCTGCCGATACATGAGAGCGGTCTCTTTGGCAGCGGCGTAATCGCCTTGCATCAGCTTGCGCGGCACTTCGCCCGCAAGGCAGGCGGAAAGCGCAATCAGCCCCTCGTGGTGGGCTCTCAGCAGCTCCAAATCGACGCGCGGTTTGGAGTAAAAGCCCTCGATAAAGCCTTGAGAGACTATTTTGATAAGGTTTTGATAGCCTGTCTCATTTTTGCACAGCAGTACAAGATGATAGGGGCTGGTGTCCATTTTATATACCTTATCGAAACGGGTGCGAGGCGCGACATACACCTCACACCCGATGATTGGCTTTATCCCCTGCTTCTCGCACTCCTTATAAAAATCGATCACCCCGAACATAACGCCATGATCGGTGATGGCGCATGCTGGCTGACCGAGTTCTTTGACACGCTGAACCAACCTGCTGATGCGGCAGGCACCGTCGAGCAGGCTGTATTCGGTATGTACGTGCAGGTGCACAAAGTTCTCCATAGGTTAGCTCCTTTTTGCCGGTTTCTTCTGCCGCAGCTCGTTTGCAATGTTGGATAGGCGCTTTAGGCGGTGGTTTACACCCGAGCGTGTGAGCGGCGTGGAAAGCGCCTCGCCCAGCTCACGCAGGCTCATTTCGGGGTTGTCGGCCCGCAGCTCTGCAAGCTCACGAAGGTCATCGGGCAGAAAATCAATGCCTCTAGCTGCAAAAATATAGTTGATGTCCTCAAGCTGCGCTGCGGCAGCCGTGACAGTTTTTTCAATGTTGGCGGTTTCACAGTTGGTGACGCGGTTTACCTTGTTGCGCACGTCTTTGTAAATTTTAATGTTCATCAGCTGCAGCGAACAGCTTGTTGCGCCCATGTACGTCATCATATCCTCAATCGCCTCGCTCTCTTTGAGATAGGCGATGTACGCCGAGCGGCGCTGAGTAAGCTTTGGCGTTTCAAGCACACTGGAAATAAGCGTGATAAGGTCTTTGCATAAGTGCATATGCGGCGTGACAAATTCGAGATGGTAATTCTTTTTCGGATCGGTAATATTACCGCACACCAAATAAACACCTGTAATGAAAGCGTTCAGCCCTTTATCCGATTGAATGTTCTGCATATTGATGCGCAGGCTGACATCATCGGACGAATGACCGAAAAAACGCAGGATATTTACCCTGTCTTCCTCGGCTTCTACAGTGGCGGTAAAGATGGTACTACCGTTCTTTTTTTCAAACTCCGAATAGAGAATGCTGGTTTTGATGCCAATGAGGTCGATGATGTAATCGCAAAACAGACGTGCAGTTTGCTCATGCTCGGTTTGAATTGAAATTGCCTGCTTTGAAAAGTTTTTTGAAAAAAGCAAAAGACCATAGGCCTGCGCGATTTTAAGCTCGCGCTCGGTCGGTCTTGCTTCGTAAATCTCCTGTTTCAGTTGCTGTGCAAACGACATAGAGGGGCTCCCCCTTCTTTTATCTTTTAACCTTTAACATATCACGGTGATTGCGCACCACGCGATACCCCTTGTCGGCAAGAAATTTGCCGAGTTTTTCGGTAAACACCACAGAACGGTGTTTTCCGCCGGTACAGCCAATGGCGATCATTAACTGGGTTTTTCCCTCTTCCACATAAAGCGGAACGAGATATTCCAGCAGGTCGCTCAGTTTGGCAAGCAATGTGCGGGATTGCTCGAATTGCAGCACATAATCCTCCACCGGTTGGTCTTTGCCTGTTTGATGCTTAAGTTGTTCTATGTAGAACGGATTGGGCAGACAGCGGACATCAAATACAAGATCCGCCTCACTCGGTAGCCCGTATTTAAAACCAAACGACATGCAGTTGATGAGTAGACGTGTGTTATCCCCTTGCTCAAAAATATCAAAAATCTTATCGCGCAGCTGGGCTGCGGTTAACAAAGAGGTGTCGATAACATAGCTGGCTTTCAGCTTTGCAGGCATCAGCAACTCACGCTCAAGATGAATTGCCTCCTCAATCGACGATGTTCCGCTTTCACACAGCGGATGCTTGCGGCGCGTTTCTTTGTAGCGTGTAATGAGCACGTCATCATCACAATCAAGAAATAAAATGCGGTAGTGGTTGTTGTTCATCTTGAGCTCTTCAAGGCTCTCAAACAACCCACCGAACAAATCGCCGCCGCGCGAATCCACCACCATAGCAACCTTGTTTATTTTTCCGCCAGACTGCATGCAAACCTCAGAAAATTTGGCGATTAGCGCGGGAGGAATGTTGTCAACACAGTAATATCCCATATCTTCCAGTACATTTGCCGCACCTGATTTACCCGCGCCGCTCATGCCTGTTACAATTAGAAATTCCATTTTTTCTCCAACCTCTCGGGAAGAATTGCCGCAGCACTTCGTTTTGCTGCGCGCAATCCTCCGGGATTAACTCTCCTCAAAATAAATGCCTAGCCGGTAATATGCTTAATCTCACACTCCAGCTCAAAGCCTGTTTTTTCCTTTACCTCGTCCTGCACCACCTTCACCAGTGCCAACACATCGGCACAGGTAGCATGGTCGTAGTTGATGAGAAAGCCCGCATGCTTTTCGCTGACCATAGCGCCGCCGACACGCCTGCCCTTTAGCCCACAACGGTCAATCAGTGCGGAGGCATAGTCCCCTACCGGGCGCTTGAAGGTGCTGCCGCCGCTCGGAAATTCCAGCGGCTGCTTTGTAACGCGGCGGTTCATCAAATCATCCATTTTTGCTCTGATTTCGGTGGCGTCTCCAACGGAAAGCTGAAAGCGCACCTCGGCAATACAGCAGCCATTATCGGTATAGGCACTGTGGCGGTAGCCAAAATTGCAGGCATCGCCGCAAATTGTCTCCACCTCACCCGCCATCGTAACATGCGTTACACAGGCGACAATATCTTTCATCTCACCGCCGTACGCGCCCGCATTCATATAAACAGCACCGCCCACATTGCCGGGAATACCGTACGCGAACTCCATACCGGTGAGGGAATGCTCCCACGCAAAGGTACAAGCCTTTGCAAGGGTCACACCGGCTTCACAGACGAGCTGATCGCCGTTTTCAATACGAATGCCGCTGAATGCACCGCCGACTTGTATCACCGGGCGGGCGATACCCTCATCACACACCAGTAAATCTGAACCGTTGCCAATGATGAGCGGGGTTACCCCTGCTGTGTTGCAAAAACGCAGCACCTGTTGTATTTGCACAATGGATGAGGGTTTGACCATGACTTTGGCATCACCGCCGATTTCAAAGGACGTATATTCCTTCATCGGCTGGTTCGTGAGGCAGGTAATTTGATGTTCCTTACAAAACTCGACAAGCTGCTCGTTCGTTCCCATAATACACCTCTGGATAATTGATAATTTACATGATAAATTGGCACAACAAAACGAGGCATCCTATGTAACCAAGGAGCACAGATGCTGCCGGCAGAGCGGTGCACAATTTATAAGTTATCTGCCAAATTGCCTAAAAATGCTGCGCCAATAATGCCTGCATCGTTGCCAAGCTGTGCGCAGGCAAGTCTGGTGACGGTAGAGTCGCCATAGATTTGAGCAGAAATTTTTTCACGGATTCTCTTAAGGAAGGGCTCGCCCTCTTTGCTGATACCGCCGCCGATAACAATCAGCTCGGGGGCAAAGATATTAATATAGTTTACGAGACCGTAAGCCAAATATTCCACATAAGTATCAACAACCGCCTCGCCGTAAGCATCGCCCTCGCGCATTGCATCAAACGCAGTTCTACCGCTTACCTGCTCAAGGCTTTCGGCAAACTGCCACATTTTACTGTCTTTATGTTCTTGCATTGCCTCTTTGGTGAGGTTGATAAGCCCTGTTGCAGAAGCATAAGCCTCAATGCAGCCATTTCTGCCACAGGTGCAGTGTCTGCCGCCCATAACAATACCCATATGGCCCAGCTCACCGCCCGCACCGTGGGTACCAGAGTAAATTTTGCCGTCGAGGATGATACCGCCGCCGACACCGGTGCCAAGCGTAATGGCAAGCATATTCTGCACACCTTTGGCAGCACCCGCAACCGCTTCACCGTACGCTGCCGCGTTGGCATCGTTCTCAACGTACACTTTAACGCCCAGACGCTCCTCCATCATTTTTTTGATGGGAACGTTGTGAAAATCGAGATTGTTTGCATAGCCGATTACACCGGTAGTATGGTCGACGGTGCCCGGAGTGCCCACACCTACCCAATACACATCTTTCAGAGTGAGGCTTGCATTCTTGAGCGCCATATGAACCGCAGCCGCCATATCATCGCAGATCGGCTCGGCGGGACGAATTGCGTTGGTTTTCATCTTGCTGCGAGAGATGATCTGATAATTTTCATCCACGACGCCAACCGCAATATTGGTTCCTCCGAGATCAATGCCAACATAATATTTCATATTTTCTGTCCTTCCATCATCAACTTACTGTCTGATTTATTGCTTAAAAAGCATCCCATTCGGAGGTGCCCATTGCATTTGCATCTTCCAGCATGCCAAGCTTTTGCAATAGCTCCTGCGCAGCATTATAGCCCATTTTTTTCGGACGATTGTTCATTGCGGCAACCTCGATGATAACCGCAAGGTTACGCCCTGGCTTTACTGGAATGGTAAGCGAGGGTACCTTGTTACCGAGGATTTCTGTGTGCTCACTGTCCATACCCATACGGTCGTAAACCTTGTTATTGTCCCATAGCTCAAGCTGAATTACCATATCGATTTTTTCGGTGACCTTGACAGCCCCCATACCGAAGATACGGCGGGCATTGATGATACCGACACCGCGCAGCTCTAAAAAATGGCGGATGTTTTCGGGCGAAGTACCAACCAAGGAGCGACTGGAGACGCGGCGGATTTCAACCGCATCATCTGCAATAAGGCGGTGGCCGCGCTTAACAAGTTCGATTGCTGTTTCGCTTTTACCAACTCCGCTCTCGCCCAGCAGCAAAATGCCCTCGCCATAAACCTCAACCAGTACGCCATGGCGGGTGATGCGGGGTGCAAGCTCTATATTGAGCATTGCCGCGAGCGCAGAGTAGAAGCTTGTGGTGGCATCGACAGTGCGTAGCAGCGGCACTTCGTATTTGATGGCGCACTCCACCATCATCGGTAGCACATCGAGCTCGCGCGCAATAATAACGGCGGGAGGCTTTAGTGAGAAAAATTTATCCAGGCGCTTCGCAAGCTTTTCCTGTGAAAACAGTTCCAAATAGCCAAGTTCCGCCTTACCCAAAATCTGGATACGGTCTTGGTCAAAGAAATCATAAAAACCTGCAAGCTGAATACCGGGGCGGTTCAAATCCGCACAGGTCACCAAAATTTGCGAAAGCTCACAGGGCGCGTAAATGGTTTCAAGAGACAAATCTTTTGCAATTTTTTCAAAACTTACCGAAAAGCTGTTGCTCATTTTATCAGTCCTTTTGTTAGAATGTGGAGCGCTCCGAACAGCGTGCATAACTAATAAATATTATACCCTACAACATCCGCAGATTCAAGCAAATGTAAATAAGATGACTGCGTAATAAAGTTTTTTACCCATTTACCACATTTTAATGAAGATTTCTCGTATTCTATCTCGTATAGATATTTGAAAGAACTGTTATTTATGATATACTAGCTATATGAAACAATTGATACATTGTGCTTCTTTAGCCAGCAAAATATTATTCTACGGAGGATATTATGAGAGTTGCCCTTTTTACCGAAACCTACCTTCCCCACATTAATGGTGTTGTTACCCATGTGAAGATTTTAAAAGAAGGTCTTGAAAAGCTGGGACATCAAGTTCTCGTGGTGACTGCTGACTATAACACCCGCAGGCATTATATGAAAGACGGCGTACTTCACTGCCCTGCAAAACGAATGCGCCGCTTCTACAATTTTGGTGTCGCTGCCCCGATCAGCGAGCGCAGGCTGAAATTCATTCGCGACTTTAATCCTGATATTATCCATATTCACAATGAGTTTGGTATTGGTATTTCGGGTGTGATGGCAGCAAAGATTTTGAAAAAGCCATTGGTTTACACACTGCATACGATGTATGACGAATATATTTACTACATTGCACCGCCGAGATTGGTGGGGGCGATGACAAAGGTCAGCCACCGTTATA
>NZ_DALZQO010000020.1:0-18161 GCF_032017025.1 Hydrogenoanaerobacterium sp. | reverse complement strand
CCGTTATACCAAGTTACTCGCAAAATCGGCATCCGCACTCACCGGCCCGTCTAAAAAATGCGCCGAATACTTTAAGCAGTCGGGCGTTAAGAAAGACGTCAACGTCATTCCAAACTCGGTTGAGCTGGAATCGTTCAGCCCTGCGAACATAAGCGCCGAAAAGAAAGCCGCATTCCGTGAAAAATACGGCCTTGCAGATGACCAGATGATCGCCTGCTTTGTAGGCAGACTGGGCAGAGAAAAAAGCGTAGACGTTATTTTGGATAACTGGGCGCAGTGCATTACAAAAGAGGACAAGATTCACTTGATTGTGATTGGCGATGGTCCCTGTAAGGAAGAGTTGGAGGAGCAGGCAAGGGTACTCGGTATTTCTGAGATGATTACATTTGCGGGTGCCGTACAGCATGACGAGCTGCCCCCTTACCTTGCATCGTGTGATGTGTATATCACCGCTTCCCTTTCGGACACCAACTCGATATCAATGCTGGAGGGCATGGCAACCGGCTTGCCCGTATTGCAGCGCCTTGACCCGCTTAACGCTGACCAGGTTCGCGAGGGCGAAAATGGTTTTGTGTTTGACGACGCGGCCAGCATGGCAGAAAAACTCAGAGAGGTAAAAAACAAGTCACCTGAGGAATTGGATATTCTCAAGCGTTCGGTTATTGCGTCGGTAAAGCGCAGCGGTGCGGAAGACCTGGCAAACTATATGCTCGCTGTTTACCACAAGCTTTATAATGATGACGGCACGCCGAAAACCGGCAAGGCGGTACATTTTATAAAACCAAGCGAGCTGCTGAGAAGGTTGCGTAATCTGTAAATTGTAAAATTGCCATGATACTCTTGACAGGTGGCTTGAGTTACTGTACAATATGAGAGTTTGTGCATGAATCAGAATTCTTGTTGCACAGCACTCGAATATATACCTTTTGCTTTAAAGGAGAGAACACTATGTCTATGAAAAAACACTACGACGTTGCTATTGTAGGCGGCGGAATCGGCGGTATTATGGCTGCTTACCGTCTTGTCACCACCAATCCCGCACTTTCGGTATGTATCTTTGAAAAGGGCAATGCCCTCACCGGTAGATCCTGCCCGATCATTACCAAGAAAGTGGACCACTGCATCAAGTGCAAATCATGTGCGATTATGGAGGGCATGGCAGGCGCAGGCGCTTTTTCGGATGGCAAGTATGTAATCTCCACAGAATACGGTGGCTGGCTGACAGAGTTTTTGCCGGATGCCACCGTCATTGATTACATTGAGCAGGCAGACGAAATTTTAGTGAAGTTTGGTGCAACCACCGAGCGTTTTATGCCAAACAATGAGCTAAAAAAGCTCTGCACCCAGCACGACCTTCATATGAACCAGGCGCAGCTTAAACATCTTGGCACAGACTCAAACTTTGATACTATGCGAAAACTGATTGAGAACTTGAGCACGCGCTGCGATATTCTTACCAACACCGAGGTGCTAGATGTAGACAAAAACACCCGTGTGATTACCGCTGTAGACAAGGGCGGAGAGCATGAGGTGACGGCAGATGAGATTATTTTCGCTGTAGGGCGTGTGGGAAGCCGTTTCTTTGTAAAATGGTGTGAAAAAAATAAGATTCCTCTCAAGAACAATCAGGTTGACGTGGGTGTACGCGTAGAGCTGCCCGCACTGGTCTGGGAGGATTTTTCCAAGAAAATCTATGAGCCTAAAATTTGGTACCGCAGCAAGGGTTATGGCGATACAACCAGAATGTTCTGCTTTAACGAGCGCGGACAGGTTGTTACAGAAAATACCGACGGCGTACTGACTGTAAACGGGCACAGCTACCGTGACCAGTCGCGCAAGACCGAGAACTCAAACTTTGCTCTGCTTTCTACCATGCGCTTTACCCAGCCGTTTAACAACCCCATTGAATATGCACGCCATGTGGCAAGCCTTGCAAACCTCATCAGTGGCGGCAGTGTATTGGTGCAGCGTCTGGGCGATTTGAAACTGGGCAGAAGAACCGATGAAAAACGCTTAAAGCAATCCACTGTTCTCCCTACGCTTGCGGCGGTTCCCGGTGATTTGAGCCTGTGTATGCCCAAACGCCAGTTGGATAACATTATGGAGACTTTGGAGGCGCTTGACAAGATTGCACCCGGTACCGCTAATTACGATACTTTGCTGTACGGCATTGAGTGTAAGTATTATTCCGCCCGCCCCGAGTGCGAAAACTTTAAGATTACAGGCTGCAATAATATCTACGCAATCGGTGATGGCGCAGGCTTTACGCGCTCACTGTCGCAGGCGGCGGCAAACGGCTTGTACGTAGCAGATTTGCTCGCCAAAGAATAACAAACCCACAAAAAAAGAGGGCACACAAATGTGTGCCCTCTTTTTTACATTAATAACGTATTTTATTTGCTGCTTCATTTGCCTGAGGAGCAAATCTTTGTTTGCCCATATTGATATAGGCTGTTTTGCTTTTCATTGTAATTACAATAATGACTGACGCCAGAATGACATCAAGCAGGCTGCCAGTTACAATCATATCAAATATGCTGGTTTCCATAAGCGTTGTCGTGCTGAGAAATACCAGATTAAATACGGTTGCAATAATTTCGGCGATGAAAAAAAGTGTAATTTCGTTCGGCTTTGTTTTGCTTTTGTGATGCCGAAATGCAACGATTCCGCCCGCTACAACCAAAACAGCACACACACCCAGTACAAACATTGGTAGCCCTGTAGAATCTGCTATAAAAAGATAACCGCAAGCCACGGCTTTAATCAAAACTTTTAAAAACAAATAATAATATATGACTTGTTTCAAGGGATCCCTCCATATCATTTTATTATGACCCACAGGCATTCCTCTGCATTTCATTTTATGTCACTATAGCTCATTATTGTGTCGCATTTATGAAACTACAGTAAACAAATGGTGCAGTTGCTGCCCTTTTACGGCACAACCTATAATAATGCATAGAGTTGTTTTTGTCAAGTTTTATATTATTTTTGCTTAAAAAGTTACACGAATTATACCCGAAAGGTGTAATTAATGCATAAAAAGCACCATGTTCCCTTGTTCAAAAAGGACATGGTGCTTCTATTTTGATGGTGTTTGCTTTAGTAAATATCGCGTTTCTTTTTGATAGATCGCGCAACGTTGATGCCCACCGAAAACAGGATACAGCCAATCATCAGCATAGGAATCATCCATTTACTGTAGCCAACCTCAGCCGAGATGACCTCTACCCAAAGTGCGTCCATTTGTGCGCTGATATTTTGAGGAAGATCGTAGAAAAACTCCGCTTTTTCCATGATTTCTTCGGGCGGATAGCAGATGGGGTTGTTGCGGGTTTCCTCATCCAACAGCTCAAATGCCGCTGTATTGGGGGTGGAATAGCCGATATACTCAATGTTCGCAGCTGCTACTTCGGGCTCGCACAGGAAGTTGATGTACATTTCGGCCGCTTCCTTGTTTTTGCTGCCCTTGGGGATGCAGATAGAATCGACAAATTTGTTCGTACCCTCATTGGGAACGACAAATTCCAAATCCTCGTTTTCTGCCATCATGGTAAGTGCATCGCCCGCGTAGTAAGGTGCAAGCGCCGCTTCCCCTCCCTGCATCTTATCAAAAATCTCATCCATGACATATGCCTGAACCAGCGGCTTTTGCGCCTTTAGCTCCTCGGCAGCCTTGCGGATTTCATCAAGGTTATGGGTGTTGAGTGAATAACCCAAACGCAGCTCTGCTAAAGCAAAGGCATCGCGCGGGTTGGAGAACATTAAAATATCGCCGAGATAGCGGGCATCCCACAGTGCGTCCCAACTGGTGATTTCGGTATCGACCATGGTGGTGTTGTAAATGATACCCACCGTTCCCCAAGTATAAGGGATGGAATACTTGCCCTCGGGATCATACTCCATGCCGGCAAACTGGGGGTTGGTGTATTTTACATTGGGAATGTTGTTCAGGTCAAGCTCCTCGAGCATGCCCTCGCGAATAAACTTTGCAATCATATAGTCGGAGGGAATGACAACGTCGTAGCTTGCTCCCCCGCTTTTGAGGCGGGCATACAGCTCCTCGTTGGAGGCAAAGGTAGTATAGTTGACTTTAATTCCGGTGAGAGCTTCAAACTCAGCATTGACGTCGATGGAATCCACCGCATCGTTGCTGATGTATTCTCCCCAGTTGTGAACATTGATCGAGATCTTCTGCCCCTTAAACTTCTGGTAATACGCTTCGTCCTCCACCGTTACCGCTGCAAACGCATGCACCGTGAACATGGGGATTGCCATTATCAGCGCAAGAGCTGTAATCAAAAGCTTTCTCATAGAGATTCAGCACCTGCCTTTCTCCTGTTAAGCTTTTCTTTTTTAGCGTCCATGATATTATAAATGACCAGTACCGTGATGACCACTGCAAAAATGATGGTGGAAAGTGCGTTGATTTCGGGGCTTACCTTGCGCCTTGTCATCGAGTAGATTGTGATAGGCAGTGTCTGCGAGGTAGCACCACTGTTGAAGTACGAAATAATAAAATCATCCAGCGAGTAGGTAAAGGCCATCAAAAAGCCTGAGACCACACCGGGCATAATCTCGGGCAGAACCACCTTCCAAAACGCCTTATACGGGGTACAGCCGAGGTCAAGCGCCGCTTCGTAAACAAAGCGGTCCATCTGGCGCAGCTTTGGCAGCACATTTAGAATGACATACGGAATATTAAACGTAATATGCGCTAAAATCAAGGTGGGGTATCCGAATTCGATAGGAATTCCAATTTTATTTTTCATGAACACAAACAGCAGCATCAATGATACACCGGTTACGATTTCGGGGTTGATGATGGGCAGATAGGTAATGTTCATGATCATACCGCGCATCCACTTGTTCATAGCGTTGATGCCGATTGCGGCTGCTGTGCCGATGATAACCGCGAAAACCGTGGAAACCACCGCTATAATGAGCGTGGTTCGCAGTGAATCAAGAATAACACTGTTGGAAAACAGCTTGCGATACCAGTCGAAGGTAAAGCCGGTAAAAACACTGCGGCTTTTGGATTCATTAAAGGAGAAGAAAATGAGCACGCCGATGGGCATGTACAAGAATGCCATCACGACCCAGAAATAGGCTTTTGAAAGTCTTTTCATATCATCATATCCTCCATTTCCTCATCAAACTGGTTGGTGATGCTCATGCATAGGAGGATCAGAACCATCAGCACCAGCGAAATTGCCGCACCGAGGTTCGGGTTGTAGGCGTTGCCGAGAAACTGCAGATCGATGAGGTCACCAATCATAATGTTACCGCCGCCGCCCAGCATTCTGGAGATGATAAAGGTTGAGATTGCGGGCACAAACACCATGGTGATGCCCGAACGAATGCCCGGCATGGAGAGCGGCAGAACCACTTTGGAAAATACGCCGTAGGTATTTGCACCGAGATCCTGCGCTGCTTCAATGACGCGCCCGTCAATCTTAGTCATAATGCTGTAAAGTGGCAGAATCATAAACGGCAGGTAGTTGTACACCATACCGAGCACAACTGCGCCCTGTGTGTTGATCATATGGAAGGGCCCCACGCCAAATAGACCTAAAAATTTGTTGATTAGGCCATTTTTCTCAAGTAAGGTCATCCATGCATAGGTGCGTAGCAAAAAGTTCATCCACATAGGGATAATGCAGAGCATGAGCATAGTGCGCTGCTTGCTCGCAGGCCGGCGCGAAATGATGAAAGACAGCGGGTACGCAATAAGGAGGCAAATTACCGTTGCAATGGCAGCCAGCCAGACGGAGTGCACCAATACACCGGAATATTCGCCCACGCGCGAAATGTTATCGATGGTAAATTTGCCGTCTTGCGTGGTGAGCGCAAAATATGCCACCAGCCCGAGCGGTATTATAGTAAAAATCGCCATCCATAAAATGTATGGCGCGGAGGGAGCTTTGGATTTCATCTATGCTTCCTCCATTTTCTTCATAATATGAATGTCCTCCGGATTAATTACCATACCAATGGTATCTCCGGGCTTCTCCGCAACAGTGGAGTGAATCATCCAGTCATATCCGCAGGCGCGTACAATCATTTCGTAATGCACACCTTTAAAGATAATCGATTCGACAATACCTGAAATGTGCCCCTGTATTGGTGGCACCACCTTGATGTCTTCAGGACGAACCACAACGTCAATGCGTTCTTTCGGCTGAAAGCCTTTATCCACACAGACAAATTCGCGTCCCGCAAACTCCACTAAGAAGTCCTTGCACATTACGCCGTCCAAAATATTGCTCTCGCCGATAAAATCAGCGACAAAAGCATTGTTAGGCTCGTTATAAATATCGACCGGAGTGCCGATTTGCTGGATATCGCCGTCTTTCATAACAACGACGGTATCCGACATGGTAAGGGCTTCCTCCTGATCGTGCGTTACATAAATAAAGGTAATGCCCAGGCTCTGCTGAATGCGTTTGAGCTCAATTTGCATATCTTTGCGCAGCTTTAAGTCAAGTGCACCGAGAGGCTCGTCCAAAAGTAAAACCTTCGGATGGTTGACCAGCGCACGCGCAATAGCAACACGCTGTTGTTGGCCGCCTGAGAGCTGGTTGATTCCCCTTTTCTCGTAGCCTTTTAGGTTAACAAGTGCCAGCATTTCCTGTACGCGCTCTTTAATGGTCTTTTCATCCATTTTCTTCAAACGCAGACCGAACGCAATATTCTCAAATACATTGAGGTGCGGAAACAGTGCATAGCGCTGGAACACGGTGTTCACCGGCCGTTTGTAAGGCGGCAGATCGTTGATGCGTTTCCCTTCAAAATAAACGTCACCCTTCAGCGGATCTACAAAGCCGCCAATGATACGAAGAGTTGTGGTTTTACCACAGCCCGACGGACCAAGAAAGGTGACAAATTCTTTGTCGTGTATATTGAGGTTAAGCCCCTCTAATACACGCTCGCCGTCATACTCGACAACAATGTCTTTCAGACAGATTATGATGTTATCTCCCATGTGTTGCATCCCCCTTTGCGGATTTTAAGTCACGCACGTAAATTAGCATTAAGGCGGTATCCGCCTCAACCGCTGCACAGATGTTTTGCCCATCTGTGCCAAACCACTGTGGACCCACACGTGCTTTTGATACCGCTTCCCGCAAAAGGCTTAACTCTAATCGTGACCAATATGGTTCGTTTTAGGCGATACATACGCAACATGTGTTTTTGTTTTTGCATAGATGCATAAAGTTTTGCCCAGCTTTTAAAATCTAAACAAAACTCTAACTATGTCTGTTGTATAAAACAACGATTTAAAATATATCACAAATTTCAAAATTGTCAATGATTTTTTGCAAATTTCTGCATTTTTCTGCTATTTTAAAGAATTTTTCCGCAACTTTTCGTGTTCTTCGCAAGCATTACTTTAAAATACTCTGATTTTCTCTTAATCTCTCTTGTTTCCTCAAGTATGACACAAACTATATTACTTTATTAGAAAACATTTGAAAATTAGGGGTTGCAATTTGTTTTAGATTATGGTAGTATATTCAAGCAGGAGTTCTAAACAAACTCTTCGGATATCTGGGTATAGCGCAGATTGGTAGCGCGCTACCTTGGGGTGGTAGAGGCCGTGGGTTCAAATCCCGCTACTCAGACCAAAATGTTATAACACAGAAAAGTCTATGATTTCATAGGCTCTTTTGTGTTATAACAATGAATATAATCCGAGCAAAGAGCGCTGCTAACACTCTCCGCTCGGTGATTATATTTGTCTTCCATTTAACACAAGCACATCTCCTATCCCTCAGCTCGGCGGCAATTCAGCCATATGAGTCAATCTTGGAATGTTTTCTCAAGGTTTCGCTATGCGCCGATTAAATAAAGGGTGAGCAAAATGCACACTATCCTTTATGCCTTGGTATTATGTTCTTGTATGGCTATTCAATTGTTAGAGCAATTATGATGCTCTAGCAGGCGATATTTGCGTTGCTGCCTACTTCGCAACGAGGTGCGCCAGTGGGTTAAAGGTAATCCATTACCGTAGCCCACACATACCGATTAGGTTTATTCGACAAGGAACTTACTATTCGGTATGGTATATTTAAAGCAGTCGGGTGACCACTTTAAAACAAAAGAAAGAGCCTTTAGATGCACCGTGACGGATGGTTAGCATCTAAAAGCCCTTGAAATCTATCCAAAACTGTGATAATATCACAGCATGAATACGCTCTCATAAGTCTTACAAGATGGGTGTCATCTTTAAGGCGCAAGCGCATTGTCTGTTGGTAGCAGATGATGCGCTGTGAGGGTGTTTTTTGTTGTCTAAAAATAATATAGCATATCTTGATAACCAATGCAAGTATTTACCAGTTGATTTGTAGAGCGACTCATGTGTTGTGATACTCCTCGTCTGATAGCCCGCTACGTCTTAATTCTCTACGTCACAGTTCTTTATCTGCATATGGACCCCTGCATGATATCCATTTGATAATACGTTATCATTCATTCCCCTCCGAATGCTGTCGCTCTCGCTGAAAACTTAGTGCGATTCTAATTTTACCGTCCTCCCTGTTAGTTGATGTTTCTTATGTATCCATTTTACACTACTTTGAGTGCATTTGTCTATTGACAGTTTGTCAGAAAACAGACACTCAATGTTGTGTATTCCATGCACTTGTTTGAGTGTAATATATACGGTATAATAATATCGGAGGTATTTATATGATTATTTATGACAAGCTATTTGAGATGCTTAAAGCCAATGGCTACACTACTACGAGGATACGCAAGGAAATGCTGATGGGGCAACGTACATTAACCGCAATTAAAAACGGCACTGGCGGGATAAATCATCAAACTATTGATAATTTATGCCGCGCCCTCGGTTGCCAACCGGGCGATTTGATGGAATATGTTCCAGATGAAAAAGAAAGCTGAGCTGCTCATAGCGAGTAGCTCAGCTTTCTTTTATAAAAACACCTCTACAGGGCACACTAACCATAAAAATATTAAGAGGTGTTATAGATGGCAGTTGCATATAAGTCTACCATAGCGTTTTCGCTTTTGTCTATTCCAATTTCAATGTATACAGCAACGCAAGACAACGACCTGCATTTTAATCAGTTGCATAAAGAGGATAACAGCAGAGTGCGCTACAAAAAGACATGTTTACATTGTGGAAAAGAACTCAAATCAGAAGACATTGTAAAAGGTTACGAATACGATAAAGATAAATACGTAATAATCACAGATGATGATATCGAAAAAATCAAAACGAAAAAAGATCGTACAATACAAATATTGCACTTTGCGCAGCTTAATCAAATAAGCCCTACTTACTTTAATAAAACCTACTACGCGGCGCCCGAACTTGGGAGTGATAGGGCCTTTGAACTACTTCGAGCCAGCATGATGGATGAACAAAAAATCGCGATTGGAAAAACAGTACTTGGTGACAAGGAAACTCTTTTAGCGATCATCCCGCGCGAGGATGGAATCTTAATTCAAACAATGTTTTACGCTGACGATATTAAAGAGTTACCTAAAGCCTACAATAAACCGGAAGTTTCTGCGCAGGAGCTTGAATCTGCAAAAACCTTGATCAGTACGATGAATACGCCTTTTGACCCAGCAAAATACAATGATGAATTTGAAAGTAAAAAGCAAGACCTTGTTAAAATTAAGGTTGAGCAAAAAGAAATTGTAGTGGCTGAACCAGAATCAGAAACGGAATCGAAGGATAATGTAATTGATATTATGGATAGGCTGAAAATGGCTATTGAGGCAGAGCAAAAGAATAAAGAAGTAGATAAGCCAAAAAGAACACGAAAGAAAGCATAATGGATATTTTTGACGAGAAAAACATTAAACCTATGCTGATTGGCGTAATGCAAGATGCTTTTGACAATCCGGACTATATCTATGAATTAAAACTGGACGGTGAACGTTGTATCGCCTATTTGGATAAGGATAGCACGGAGCTGCGTAACAAACGCAACGTAAAAATGCTGAGTAAAGTGCCCGAGCTATCTGCCATACACAAAAACGTGCGTGCACGATGCATTTTGGATGGAGAGCTTATTGTAATTAAAGATGGCAGACCAAGTTTTGCAGAGATACAACGCAGATCGCTTATGAGCAATGCATTTAAAATTAAATTAGCATCTGATAAATACCCCGCCAACTTTACTGCCTACGATATACTGTATTATAAAGATAAGCAGGTAACCGACCTTCCCTTGATGGAGCGGAAAAAACTACTGCAAAAAGTGATTAAGGAAGAAAATGATAGGTTTGCAATATCGCGTTTTATCGAGGAAAAAGGCGTAGCTTTGTACCAGCTTGCAGAGCAACAAAAATTAGAGGGTGTTGTCGCAAAGCGCAAAGGCAGCAAATATTACTTTGACAAAAGGACTAAAGACTGGATAAAAATTAAGTGGCTGTTGGATGATGATTTTATAGTGTGTGGTTATATCCTTAAAGAGGCGGGCAAAATCAGCTTAGTAATTGCTCAGTACCGGGATGGCACCCTAATCTATAAAGGGCATGTAACATCCGGCGTTACCACACGGCACGTTGATATTTTATCGCAACTTAAAAGGCTAAACGCCCCACCGCTCGAAGTGCCGCCTGGCAATGAGCGCGCGGTTTGGGTTGAGCCTAAACAGGTTTGCGTTGTACAATGGATGCCGCGGGATAACGGCGGGCTTAACCAATCTGTTTTTAAAGGATTCCGCGACGATAAACTGCCGGAGGACTGTATTGATGCTGGATCAGATACTGCAAAATAACGATGCCGCGGCCTACTTTTTCAATTTGCCTCAATTCGCCATAGATTTCATTGTTTTTCAACCAGCACAAATTAATACCCCCGTCGACCTATACCGTATCGGTGATGAGCTGTTGCGGGATTGGGGCGTTGATATATTGCAGTAGGAGGGTTTGCCACCCTCCTATATTTTTGCTAATTGACTTGTACTTAGTTTACAACCATTGCATTCCGCGTTTATATTGCCGTTGCTAAATTTTTTGATCGTAGCTTTTCCATCACAAACAGGGCACATAAATTCGCTCTCATTATTCCTTAATGCATCGTTAAGCGCAATAAGAAATTTGTTGTAATTTTGCATTATCCTCTCGCCTCCACAAACCAACGGTTGTTGTCTTCCAAAAACAAATATGTCTCTCTCCCTAATATTCGACACGTGAACCTCAAACCTTGACCCCCTACCTTTAAAGATGCGGCCGGTCGCACATCTAATATACGGTCGACTTCAAATCTGCGCCCATCCTCCCACTCTACCTCTAGTGGCGTCACATTTCCGAGTGCATCAAACTTAGCTGTCACGTCTACATAAGTTCTAGTCACCTTTCATCACCTCTCTAAAAATAGCTTACTGGATGGATTGTATGATCACCCTTAGGGTTAAATCCTGTTAAGGCTTGGTCTTGCAACACCACTGCTCGTTGCACGCAAAAATGCCCAAATCTTCGGCGCAGCCAATCTACGGTACGTTCCAGCGTTTCTTGCTCTGCTCGTCTCCCCTGATCGCAAAACATATCTAGCTGTATGCTCTCGTCGCCATGGCTAAAGTCGGTAACACTAATGCCAATACTACGGATGGGGCGATACCATTCGTAATTATTTTTAAATAGCTGCATCGCTGTGTTGGTTATCTCGGATGCTAAGCACGTTGGATGATCAATTTTAACTTGACGGGTAAAACTATACAGCTCAGTATCGCGGATACTGATACATACCACTTGCCCCTTAAAGCCCTGCTCTCGCATGCGCGCGGCTACACTCTCGGCCAATACGTAAAACACCATTTTAACGTCCTCGTCGGTTTCCAAGTCACGCGGCGTTGTAGTGCTGTTGCCTATCGATTTTATAATAGCTAGATTGTCATACTGCGCTACAGGAGCATTGTCCAATCCATTGGCAAACGCCCAAAGCATATCGCCCCATTTGCCCAACCACTGTCGTAGGTATTTAGGATCGGTGGCGGCAAGGCCGCCAATAGTATTAACGCCGTAGTTGTGCAGCTTACGGGCCGTTGCCCTACCTACATATAGCAGGTCGCTTGCGGGTAGCGGCCAGACAATATCTTTAAAATTATCTTTTGTAATCACGGTAATAGCATCCGGCTTTTTATAATCGCTGCCCAGCTTTGCATAAATCTTGTTAAAACTAACTCCGATTGATACGGTAACGCCCATCTCTGATTTAATTCGCTGTCGTATCTTTTCGGCAATCTGCTCTCCGGTGCCGTATATCCCACTGCCGGTTACGTCCAACCAGCACTCGTCAATGCCAAAGGGTTCCACTTGGTCAGTGTAATCTAGATAGATATTACGAGCTAACTGACTAAATCGCAGATATAGCTTAAAATCAGGTGGCAGCACAACAAGGTTAGGACATTTTTGTTTTGCTTGCCAAATTGCCTCGCCTGTTTTTATGTCAAACTTTTTTGCAAGATAGTTTTTAGCCAATATGATACCGTGCCGCTGTTCAATGTCCCCTCCAACTGCAACAGGTCTACCACGCAACTCTGGGCGGTATAAACATTCCACCGAGGCGTAAAAGTTATTCAAATCCACATGCAAGATTGATCTATCCAATTGTTTCACCTCATTAGAACATATGTTCTTTAAGTAGTATACCCTTTCCGATGCAATAAAGTCAATGGAATGAATTGTAATATACTGTCGACAGGGTATAATAAACTTGAGGTGATTGCAGGTAGCAAGTCCACACCCTCATGGTGGGATAAAATACCCTCCTTGTTTTCAATGGGGGTATCGGTGATTACCTTGCCCATAATGGTGGAAAGCGTGGTGGTGAGCTTGTCTGGCTGTGCGTATCCCAATGAGATAGATAGGCTACCCTGTGGGTCGGTGTCAACAAGCAGGACTTTCTTGCCTTCAAGTGCCAATCCAATGCCTAAGTTGGCACAGGTGGTTGTTTTGCCTACGCCGCCTTTTTGGTTGGCAATGGCGATTATCTTTGTGTTCAATCTTGATCCTCCTTTCGGGTTTTGGGCATAAAAAAGGAGTTAGCTATTTTCAAGCTAACTCCAAAAAAAGGGTAACGATTATTCAGTTGTTTATTGTGCTTTTGCCAGACACATTTTGTTGAGTGCATATCATAAGCTTTTCACATTACAACAGTTCTATTTGCTAAATACATCTCTATTTGTGTGTCTAAACTTCCCTCACTTTTTCCCTCAACAGCTTTCTGAAACCGTTTAAAACGATATAACAAGCAGTGAGATTAGTTAATGAGGTCACTTGTGATAAACCGCATAAAATCAAGGGTTTGTAGTGATTTTGCGGTAAGGTAGGACGCCTTATAATAGGTTAGAAAAACCAGTCCTTACAATATAAATAATCTTAGGTTATCTCCCTTGTTATAAACATAATGGGTAACTGAATTTACTACGGATTATGCTCATAATAGGCAGTGCAAATTACCTTTTTGTTTTTATATGTAAAATAAGAGATAATATCAAGCATATAGCAGTTGGAGGTAAAAACAATACGCTGTGAATTAAAGCATCAAGATCAGCCCCTGCAGAAGCATAGGGGTTATACTCTTGAATATTGTAAATATAAAATAGTCCTCCGAAGTAACACATTAATAGTACAATTCCAATTCCAAGTAAAATTCTTGACCCAATATTTTTCTTCATTACCATTTGGCAACCTCCTGCACATAATATAAATAATGTGACTTTTAGCTGATTTCGATATTGTTCTGTCATAAACATAATGCGCAATTGGCTCAGCACAATAAAATTTGCTATAAATTCAATATAGTTAACGGATTTTCACTTTACTGTCTTGCTTTGTAGAAATTTGTCTCGTAATAAACTCACCATTTTTAAAGAAGCCAATAGAACAGCAATCTTTTTCAGCATAAAACTCACCAAGCTTTTCTTTGGACTTTCCATCTTCTCTGCGGTATTCACGCATTATCCAAAGAATTTTACTCCCTATTTCCTCTGCTTTTGCAAGTAATTCTTCTTTGTCCACCAAAAGGTAATCTTGATAGGTTCTCCATTTTTCGCCTGTTATACAGTATTCAGCTTTTACCTTTTTCTGATTGTCGTAGAACAAGTAACCGTCTGAATTAGTAATATGGAGTAAATCCCTTACGGGGAAAGAGGGTAAATCGTAATAAACATCACCATACTCCTGAAAATTATAGCAACACTTGTCAACAGCAGATTGAATATTTAATTGAGGAAAATCATCAACAAATCTACCATTATACCGCTTTTTCCAAGGAAACCAGCAAACCTCTTTAGGCGTAATATAACAAGATGAATATATCCCGCCTCGCCAATCCACGGGATTCGATATATTATCAGCCAAATCTGGATCATCTCTTAATATATCAAGAAATTTATCAATATCGTTAGAGGAAATTAATATTGAACTAATAAATAGACATGTTTCAACCCCAGTAGATCCATAAAAACATGAATATCCTTCCAGAGCCGCCAAGTTGTTGCTCTCTACGCTATATCTTTGTGTATTGTTATTTATAAACAGCCATTTAATCCACTCAACATCAGGAGAGTGAATAATTGAATTAATTACATCCTCTTTCGTGTTGTATCGTCCTTCTAATATAGCAACTTCTTTTTCAGGAATATGCCATGGATGATCTTCGGGTATATTATCTGGATCAATTTGATTAAGTTCCTGCGAGGGGATGATGAAATCATCCAATAATCCATAATCAGTAACTCGAACCGCCTTATCATCATCACAATATAAAAGGCGATCTGATAAAAAGCCACTAATAACATTCCTTGCCTGCCAAACATATTTCTCACAGATTGTCATAACTTTACTTTGCGATCCATGCGTAGCTGGATGATAAGAGCCACTGATTGCACAATCTACGCCGATGGCTTTTTTCTTTTCCGTGTCATAATATTGGAATTCTTTTTCATTCCAGCCACATTGTGTTACAAAGGCAAACCCTGCAGATATAATGAATTGGTCGGTTGAAATACCTCTATATTCTGGCTGTTCCTTTGCAATTCGCTTTATTAACTTTTCATATTGATTTTTTACTCGTCTGTCATAATCAGAAAAGCACGAAGTAAAATGATCAATTAGCACATATCTCGCTAAATCGTAGTCAATACCACTATAACCACCCATACGTGTCCCAGACAAAGCATCTTTATTTAGAAGAATGTAATTGCCAACCGGCTTATACGGAGGTAAAAAAGGCTCAGCTTCTTTCATGTCAATAACGCCTAAACTAATTGCTTTTTGTACGATGGCACACGAATAATATCTTATTGAGATATCATAATTTTTTTGAATCTTATCTGGTGCTAAAATATTAGTGATCAGCCAATCAGCGGCTTCTTTAATCAAGTTCTGATTCTCATCTTCGAACAATAGAGACATTAAGATTGAAAAAATGTCACTGCGTATTTGGGGATCGTTTACAGTGGAAAATTTGAGAAATAGCTTATAAAACTCATTGGGGGCTAGCTGCGCCCATTTCATTAGCGAATCTCTGTAAAACTTTCTTTGCAAGTTATTAACGGAGGATAACCCCCATGCGTATATTACTGGACAGCCACCAGCCATATCGTCATTGGACAAGACATACTCGTCATCGTTAAGTGCCAACTCTTTTGTGTAATACCATTTATCACTATGCGTGCCTTTTAGATAACATGGTATTGACCACATAATATCTCTATCAGCAGGGTTTATAAAACTGGATAAGAATTTATCAAGCAATGCACTTCCAAGAGGGTGCTGTATGTCTCTCGCTAATGGTAAAACAACATTATTTGTAATCGAAATAAGAGGTTCCGCGCCGCCCGACATTATTTGTAGAAGCCTTTCTTTATACGTTTGGGCACTACTAGGGTTTGAATGACGTAATGCGATAAATAGAAGTTCTTCTTTAAACCATGGGTTAGCCACATTATCAATGGTTGCATTAGACGTTATGAGATAATTGCATTTTTGAATGGCGATAATCGTCAAAGCATACAGTGTGTTTTTCTGAATGTACGTGCATTTTTCAAAATTAATGTTCTGCGGATGACTATATTCATCTAAAAGCATTAGGGCCGATGCATAATCAAAGTACCCTTGAATTCCCGGATAATAATAATAGGTATCGGGTGAAAGATATCCAGAACTATGCTCGCAAAATAATCTTAATATTCCATAATCCTCCAAATATTGCATTAACATCTCTACTTGAGATCGCTCTAATGTTAATTCCTTTAAAAGAGTTTCAGTAAGTACATTTTTTTCAATACGGGGTTGATCATATAATGCTGCAGAAACTAGTCTAATAGATTTTAGTATATACTGATTATTTACCGAAACTACATTTATTCGTGAACAGAACTCTTTTTCCAAAATATTAATTTTTTCTTTTAAGAGCATTGTTATAGAGACATCAGTTCGGTCATGGTATGATATGGGCTTTCCTTTATTTATATCACAAAACAGCTTTAAGGATAATGGAGTTGTTAATGCATACTTTATCCAACCAACATTAGTAATATCAATATTGTAAGCTTTTGCATAACTCGAAAAAAGTTTGTAAGTTGGAGAGTCGCCGCTAGCACCAATATTTATTATTCTTGCATAATTAACATTTGAATCAATTATATAAGGTCTAGATGTAAAGCAAAATCGGATTTTAGGATATTTTTCTACAATCACATTTGTTTCTTGAATTCGTTGAATCCATTTTTGGTGAAGCGATGATTCATCAACGCCGTCAACAATAATTACAATTTTAGGTAAAATGCTTATCTGAGCATCTGAATTAACAGCGTGAAAGCGTTTTCTATTTGATAGAGAAGATAATGCTTGCCAAATTTCATCTTCGCTCCAATCACTTGACAAGCCAAGGCTAGAAATGATTATATCTTTCCACATATAACCTGCAGGAATATCGCGTGCTTGAATAAGTATAGGAATATGATTCCCATCATCAAGCAATTTTTCAGTTTCTGCTGCAACTCCGTGCGTTTTGCCAGTTCCTGGCTCACCTAAAAAGAGAAGACTTTTTCTGTCATTTCCGTGCATAAGGATTTTTATCGCATTTTGTATATCAACCTTTTCTAGTTTTCGTAGCACTTTTGATACTTCGTAGAAGTGAAAATGGTGATGATACTCTTCTTTACTTTCTTTAAGTTGTTGAGTAAGTGTATCTATATCGATCCAAAAATCAGATTCATCTATGGAAATGTTAAATATTGTTTCATGATTTAACCATGCCAATGCCTTATCTATTTCATGTTTCATTTCAGTCAAATGATTTTTTGTGTCTGATAAAGCAATTGATAATTGTGGATCATTATCTCCACATACCGAAATCAACTCGTCAGTCGCATAAGAAAAGTCTTTACAGAGCGTGCAGAAGTTTTCAAATGTCAGTCGAATAGCATTGCGTTGCTTTTGATTACCTAAAAACTCGGAAATACAATTATCAATTTCGCCGTAAGTATTTAATTCAGGAACATATTTTGTGGCCAACCAACTTTGCTTGCTTTTATTAAATGCAAATCTTACATTTTCTTCAGAAATCTCAGCGTTTTTAAACCAAAATTTATATATTCCTGATGATGTCTCTTTTTGAAGTTCCGAGATGATCCGTGTTTCGTTCCATAAATCTATGGACAGGGTTGGGAATTCATTCGACATGGCTACCTGCATTTCGCTCCATCGCTTATCTTCTGAATTCTCACCTTTACCTGTCAACGAAGCGAGATCTCTAGGAACGCAAACAATATAACGCACAATTTGAGGACGAACTTTCATCGCTGTCTTGATGGAGCCTTTAATCTGGTTTATCTGACTTTCAGAAATGCTTGAAGGAAACCATTTCGCTTGCAATCCGATAATTTCTCCATTAATTAGTACAGCAAATGATTCTATCCCTCCATCGCCACCGGCACCATTTACAATACTAAAAGAGGTAATATTCGATGAGTATTCTTCCCTACACCAATTCTCAAAAAGTTGATTGCATAACACTTCAAAAGCCTTGGTAGGCGCATCATTATATGTTTGAAAATTTGTCCAATTCACATTTATCGCCTCTGTTTAAAATCATTTGTTAAATATCAAGTTACCCATTGGTACTATATAAGCACAGACATTTACCTTAAAGCTGGTGATGTTTGTGC
>NZ_DALZQO010000019.1:58393-58617 GCF_032017025.1 Hydrogenoanaerobacterium sp. | reverse complement strand
CTATTTGTGCATTAGGCGGCAAGACGCCTAACGCACCTGCTAAAGCAGAGTATAAGAGCCATCCGTTTTAGCGGATGGCTCTTTGGTTTTTGCAGGGAGCCTCCTCATCTACGCCATGCTATTTGGTGAAGACTCGTTGATTATTTCAAATTCAAAACGTTCTTCATATTTCGCACAATTATCTTTATGTCGTTGCAGTATCTCATGCATTTTTTCTAAATGCC
>NZ_DALZQO010000019.1:53214-58293 GCF_032017025.1 Hydrogenoanaerobacterium sp. | reverse complement strand
AATCAAATTCTTTGGACATCGTGTGCTCACCAAGTATTACTACTTTATCGGCATCGCATTCACTCCAAAGCAAATCCCAAAAGGCATCCCAATTTTTACCGTAAAAGTCGGGGAAATCGAACGCTTCTTTAATTCTTTGGTGGAGTTCTCCCAAATGCTTGCAGTCTGTAAGGTCTAAAGTAATCACTTTTTGGCTCATAGTATCACCCCATCTTTACACACTCGTATTTCGCTAGCTGTTTATTTCAAATTCAAAGTGAAAGCCATGCTTTTTGCGGTCTTCTACCGTTCGTTGCAGTATCTCATGCATTTTTTCTAAATGCCAATCAAATTCTTTGGACATCGTGTGCTCACCAAGTATTACTACTTTATCGGCATCACACTCGCTTCTGAGCAAATCCCAAAAAGCACTCCAATTTCTACCGTAAAAGTCAGGGAAATCAAACGCTTTTTTAATTCTTTCGTGAAACTCCATTATGTACTTGCAGTCTGTAAGGTCTAAAGTAATCACTTTCTGGCTCATTTTAAATCCTCCCATTATATTAATTCAATAAAAGTTTCGTAGTGGTCGTAAGTCACAAATATTAAACCATCGTTCGACCAAAGCAAACGGTGTTTATTACGCTTTCCGCTATAATAATTGATATCTGCTTCATACCAGCTACGCCCAACTATTTGGGGTAAATGACCATCATCATTCCTATATTCCCCCATTGTAGCCATTTTGCCTGGGGCAAATTTAGAGGGCGCTTTTCCATAATTCCATCCTAAGTCTAATAAATCATCTTCTGATATATAATAATCCGGCAAAGCTCCATAGTGTTTTATCCAGTAATCTGCTCCGTTTTGCCCGTCTTTGGTTGCATTCCCTGCAAAAACTGCTCTCATAATTTCTATTTTACATCGGCAGCCAAAATGAATAGGCGGTTCCTCCGGAGGGGTTTCATTCATGCTGTAAATTTCTCCATGCTTACTTTCGCAGGTAGCGCACATTTTTTCATCCATCTGCGCTACCCAGTGCTTCCAATTGCTGCTTTGAACTGTAGTGGGATTAAAATAATCCAGTTTACCTTTTGCGATATCGGACAAAATCTCATACGGTAATACATTCGCAACCATTTTTTTGATATACACTTCAACACCCCTTAATGAAATCTTTCCACTATAGGGAGCTAAGTACATCAAAATTAGGATACACAAAAACCACAGTGCGCTAAAAAATAATTGAAAGAGTTGTTGATTTGTAAAAACAAAAAAGCGATAACCACAAAAGCTTGCAGTTATCGCCTAAATTATGTTAATTAGTAAGCTTTGCCCCAGTATACCATTTTTGTTGCAGGTTTACCACAGCAAACGCAGGTATCGGAGATTTTTTCTTGCTCAAACGGAATACAGCGGGAGGATACACCTGCCTGCTCCTTGAGTTGCTCTTCGCAGGCAAGGTCGCCGCACCACATGGCTTTTACAAAACCGGTGTCTTCCGCAAGAACCTTGTTGATTTCATCAATGGTTTTTGCAGACCATGTACGGTTCTCGCGGTTTTGCAGCGCTTTGTTGTACAAACCGTCGTGAACAGCCTTCAACAGCTCAGGGATTTTTGTCTCGAGTTCATCCAGAGATACAAAATATTTTTCGCGGTTATCGCGGCGAACCAACACGCACTGGTTGTTTTCAATATCCTTCGGCCCAATTTCGAGACGCAGGGGAACACCCTTCATCTCGTACTGTGCAAACTTCCAGCCCGGGGAGTTGTCGCTGTCGTCCATCTTGACGCGGAACTGCTTTTTCAGCCTGTCACGGATTTCGGCAGCCTTTTCAAGCACGCCCTCTTTGTGCTGTGCAATGGGGATGACCATCAGCTGAATGGGCGCAATTGCAGGCGGAAGAACCAAGCCGTTATCATCGCCATGTGTCATAATAATAGCACCGATGATGCGGGTGGACATACCCCACGAGGTTTGATGCGGATACTGCAGCTTGTTGTCGCGCCCGGTAAAGGTAATATTGAAGGCATGTGCAAAGCCATCGCCGAAGTAGTGCGAGGTGCCCGATTGCAGAGCCTTTCCGTCGTGCATCATTGCCTCGATGGTGTAGGTTGCCTCTGCACCTGCAAACTTTTCTTTATCGGTCTTCTGCCCTTTTATGACGGGGATAGCAAGAGAATCCTCGCAGAAGTTGGCGTAAACATTCAGCATCTGCTCTGTTTCTTCAATCGCCTCCTGCGCAGTCTCGTGCATGGTGTGGCCCTCCTGCCAATGAAACTCCATCGTGCGCAGGAACGGGCGTGTTGTTTTCTCCCAGCGAAGCACCGAGCACCACTGGTTGTAGAGTTTCGGCAGATCGCGGTAGGAATGAATGACATGCGAATAGTGCTCGCAGAACAGGGTCTCTGAGGTGGGGCGGATGCACAAGCGTTCTTCAAGCTTTTCGTTTCCGCCATGGGTTACCCACGCAACCTCAGGGGCAAAACCCTCTACGTGGTCCTTCTCCTTCTGAAGCAGGCTTTCGGGAATCAGCATGGGCATCGATACATTCTCATGCCCCAGCTCCTTAAAGCGGGTATCCATAATGTGCTGAATGTTCTCCCAAATCGCAAAGCCGTACGGGCGAATAATCATGCATCCCCTGACGCTTGAGTAGTCCACCAGTTCCGCCTTTT
The DNA here is from genome assembly GCF_032017025.1 of Hydrogenoanaerobacterium sp. Classification (NCBI taxonomy): domain Bacteria; kingdom Bacillati; phylum Bacillota; class Clostridia; order Eubacteriales; family Oscillospiraceae; genus Hydrogenoanaerobacterium; species Hydrogenoanaerobacterium sp. The sequence goes on along the minus strand of NZ_DALZQO010000019.1, from coordinate 55,634 downwards.
TCACAACGTCGGTATACCATTTTGCAAAGTCTACGTCCATTGAGGTAATTTCTTCTACCATCTTTTTCTTATCTGCCATATTGTCCTCCTATTACAAAGTGCCCCACAGACCCTTTCTGCAGCGGCACTCTGCTTTTTATTACGAACCGATTGCCCCCGCCGGCGCACCCGCCGACGGCAATCTGAAAACCTGTTTTTATAGTATTTCTATTCGATATGCCTTTAGTCCTCTTTGGCTTTTTCTGCCGTTGTCTTGGCAAGCACCAGTACCAGGCAGTAAATGATAAATACAACTACAAAGATACCCAGCATACCCTTACCCATCAGCTGCAGAGATAGCATAAATAATTCGTTCATCTCAATTTCCTCCTATCCTTGCGAGAATATTCTCACAAGCTCACATGCGAGCAGTACGGAGCTTTCAGTAAAAGCTGCTCTCTTATTTGATCATCTGCGGTACCAGACCCAGAATAATGCCGCCGGCAATAACCGAAGCAATCTGGCCGGATACGTTTGCACCTACCGCATGCATCAGCAGGTGGTTTTGGTTGTCCTCTTTGAGCGCCATCTTTTGAATTACGCGCGCCGACATTGGGAACGCCGAAATACCCGCCGCACCAACCATGGGGTTTATTTTGTTTTTGCTGAACAAGTTGAGGAACTTCGCGAAAAATACACCGCCTATGGTATCAAAGACAAACGCAACCAGGCCGATCAGCATAATAAATAAGGTGTCAAGACGAACAAACTTGTCCGCAACCATGCTGAACGAAATGGTGATGCCGAGCAGAAGTGTAATGATGTTTGCAAATTCCTTCTGTGCAGTCTGCGAAAGAGAATCGAGCACACCGCACTCGCGAATGAGGTTGCCAAACATCAAAAAGCCTACCAGCGAAACAGACGCCGGAGCCACAAGACCCGCAATAATTGTTACCAATATTGGGAACAGCAGGCGGGTGGTGCGGGAAACATTTTTGGGGTTGTAGGGCATGCGAATCATACGCTCTTTTTTGGTGGTAACCAGCTTGATGGCAAATGGCTGCACAATAGGCACCAGCGCCATATAACTGTACGCGGCCACCGCAATGGGGCCAACATAATTGCTCCTAAATATTTGCGATACCAAAATAGCGGTGGGGCCGTCTGCCGCACCGATAATACCGATGGAAGCTGCATCGGTAAGGTTAAAGCCAAACAGAACCGCAACCGAAATTGCAAAGAAGATACCAAACTGGGCGGCTGCACCAAACAGCATCATCTTTGGGTTAGAAAGCAGCGGCCCGAAATCGATCATTGCACCAATGCCGATAAACAGCAGCAAAGGCAGCGCCTCAGACGCTTCAATCGTGGTTTCGAACAGCCACTGAATAATGCCGTGGGTTTCGCCGATCCCCTCCATTACCTGATCGAGCACGCCGGAGAGCGGCAGGTTGACAAGAATTGCACCAAAGCCCATTGGCAGCAGCAATGCCGGCTCATAGCCTTTTCCGATTGCAAGGTAGATAAGAAGCCCGCCAATCGCCCACATCAGCACCTGTTGCCAAGTAATTGCAAGGATTCCGTCCAGTAAAAATTCCATGCAGAAATCTCCTTCTTTATTTACATGCTGCGCAGGCATTGCTGCGCGATACGGATTATATTGTACCCCATTGGCTAAAAATTTTCAATGTTTTTGTAAAAGAAACCCTGTTAAGAAATGCGTTAAGAAGTTGGAATAAAAAACAGACACCGCACAAATGGTGCAGTGCCTGACTATTTGGCTGTTATTTAAATCTGGTCTTCAATGTATTTTACAATGTCGCCTACGGTTTTGATGTTTTCAACTTCCTCATCGGGGATTTCGGTGTCAAACTCTTCCTCAAGGCTCATTACGAGATCTACCACATCAAGAGAATCTGCGCCAAGGTCGTCGATGATGTTTGCCTCCATGGTGACGGTATCTTCCTCAACGTCCAGCTGATCAACAATGATGTCTCTTACTTTCTCGAATACCATAGAAAGTTCCTCCTCTAAATATTATATAAATTTAAATATAAGGTGATTTTATTTCACCAGTGCCAACGTTATTCTGTGTACTCGCCAATCTTTCTGAACTTATCATAGCGGTTTTGCAACAGCAGGTCAATAGGAAAAGCAGTATATTTTTTTATTGCACCAATCAGGTACTGCGCTATGTTTTCAGCGGTCTTCCGCGGGTCGTTGTGTGCGCCGCCTTCTGCCTCTGGAATAATGTGTTCGGCAACACCAAGCTCTACTAAATCATGTGCAGTAATGCGCATCATATTCGCCGCTTCTTGCTCGCGCGCCGCATTCTTCCACAAAATACTTGCAAATCCGCGCGGCGAAATCACCGAGTAAACTGCATTTTGCAGCATGGCAAGCTCGTCGCACACACCAAGTGCCAGCGCACCGCCGCTGCC
>NZ_DALZQO010000019.1:41312-53102 GCF_032017025.1 Hydrogenoanaerobacterium sp. | reverse complement strand
ATGACAGGGGTTTTTAGGCGCATCAGCTCAAACAGGTTGCGCGCAATCGCCTCGCCCTGCCCGCGCTCCTCTGCTGCTACGCCGCAGAATGCGCCGGGGGTATCGATAAAACAAATAACGGGGCGGTGGAATTTTTCCGCCTGCTTCATGAGGCGCAGCGCTTTGCGGTAGCCCTCGGGGTGAGGCATGGCGAAGTTGCATGCTTGGTTTTCGGTGAGGTTTCTTCCTTTTACCTGTGCAATTACGGTAACGGGTGTTCCATCCAGCGTGCCGATGCCGCCGTAGATCGCCGCGTCGTCACTGTAATATCGGTCACCGTGCAGTTCAAAAAAGTCATCAAAAATAAGGGGGATGTAATCTGCGATTGTGGGGCGTTCTTTGTGGCGGACAAGCTCTAAACTCTCCCAAGCTGTTTTAGACATTCTGTGCCGCCCCCTTTGCATGAAGCCTTAGCAGGTGCGACAGGGTACCGCGCAGCTCGCTGCGGGGTACAATGCTGTCGGCAAAGCCGTGGGCGAGAAGAAATTCGGCCGACTGAAAATCATCGGGCAGCCGCTGCTTAATGGTACCCTCGATGACTCTGCGCCCCGCAAAGCCGACGAGCACCTTAGGCTCGGCTAAAATGATATCTCCCAGCGACGCAAAGCTTGCGGTTACACCGCCCGTGGTAGGGTCGGTAAGCACCGTGATGTAAAGCAGCCCCGCATCGGAATGCTGTGCCACAGCGCCGGAGGTTTTCGCCATCTGCATCAGCGATACAATGCCCTCCTGCATTCTGGCACCGCCCGAAGCGGTAAACAGCACCACCGGCAGCTGCTGTTGGGTTGCACGCTCGAACAGCCGTGTGATTTTTTCACCCACCACAGAGCCCATGGATGCCATCATAAAAGAGGAGTCCATCACACCAATTGCACAGTGCTCACCCTCAATGCTGCATTTGCCGGTTACCACCGCGTCACGCAAACCTGTTATGCTCTGCAATGCTGCAATCTTTGCCTCATAGTCGGGAAAATCGATGGGGTTTTTGCTTGTCATTTCCCTATCATATTCATAAAAGGTATCGTTGTCAACCGTTATTTTCATTCTTTCTGCGGCAGTTATTCTGGAATGATAACCGCAGGCGGTACAAACCTTGAGGTTTTTCTCAAACTCCTCCGCAATTTCGACATGTCCGCAGCGCGGGCACTTGAACAGCAGGTCGGACGCTGTCGAAAACTTATTGATCATTCCGGCCACAGCTTGTGTTCCGTCATCCATTCTTATTTTAACCTTGCTAAAAATATCCTGTAGCATCCCAGCTCCCCCCTCCTTGCCACTTGCTTTTCACCACTCTTGTGGCCAAAAACTTTTTTCAAAACCTTTGCCCGTTTCAGCATTGCTTGTTTGCTCTGCGGGCTAAAAAGCCAATATCAAAATTGCCGCGTTCCACATCACGATCGCGCAGTAAATCCAGCTGAAAGTCGATGTTGGTATCAACACCCTCAACCAAAAACTCCGCCAGTGCCCATTTCATCTTTGCAAGTGCCTGTTCGCGCGTTGGCGCGTAGGCAATCAGCTTAGCAATCATAGAATCATAATACGGAGGAATAGTATACCCTGCATACATCGCACTGTCAACCCTTATTCCGGGCCCGCCCGGCATATGCAGCGCCTGTACTGTGCCTGGGGACGGGCGGAAGCCAAACGCGGGGTTTTCGGCGTTGATACGGCACTCAATTGCGTGCCCTTTCAGGGTGATGTCCCCCTGCTTGTATTCCAGCGGTTCACCAGCCGCAATTTTAATCTGCTGCTGTACAATATCAATGCCCGTTACAAACTCGGTAACAGGGTGCTCTACCTGCACACGGGTATTCATCTCCATAAAGTAAAAGTCGCCGTTTGCATCAAGCAAAAACTCGATAGTGCCCGCGTTGTAGTACCCCACAGCGCGTGCCGCATTTACCGCTGCCTCGCCCATGCGGGCGCGCAGCTCGTCGTTCATCAGTGGTGACGGTGAGGGCGATTCCTCAATCATCTTCTGGTTGCGGCGCTGCAAAGAACAATCCCGCTCGCCCAAATGAATGAGGTTGCCGTGTTCATCACCGAGAATTTGAATTTCAACATGGCGCGGATCTACAATAAACTTTTCAAGGTAGATGGTATCGTCCGAAAAAAACCGCAGCGCCTCCTGCTGTGCAGCAATCACAGCGCTTTCGAGTTCTTCCTCGCTATCCACCCTGCGGATGCCGCGCCCGCCGCCTCCGGCACTTGCCTTTACCATAACGGGGTAGCCCACCTCGCGGGCAATGCGTTTGGCCTGCGCCATAGAGGTAACCGCACCGTCTGAACCGGGCACTACAGGAACTTTTGCATTTTTCATGGTGATTTTAGCGTTCGCCTTGTCGCCCATACGGTCAATCGATTCGGGTGCAGGGCCAATAAACTTTACGCCGCAGCGCTCGCACAGCCGTGCAAACGAGCTGTTTTCGGATAGAAAACCAAAGCCCGGGTGCACCGCCTGCGCGCCGGTAACCTCGCATGCCGCCAGAATCGCCTGCATGTTCAGGTAGCTGTCCTTGCTTGGGGCGAGGCCAATACAGATGGTCTCATCCGCAATCTGTGCGTGCAGCGCCATTCTGTCCGCCTCGCTGCACACGGCTACGGTACGGATACCCAGTTCGCGGCAGGCTCTTATAATGCGCACCGCAATCTCGCCGCGGTTGGCAATCAATATCTTGTTAAACATAGCTGTATGCCCTTTCAGCAAAATCTAGTATTCTCTACACGCGGTCGCCCAAAGCAAAGGTAAGCTCTGCCGAAGCTGCCTTTTTGCCGTCTACACTGGCAACTGCCTTGCCAACGCCAATGGGCCCGCGTGTCTTGATGATTTCAAGCTCGAGGGTAATGGTTTCGCCGGGCAGAATTTTACGTTTGAACTTTGCCTTGTCTATGCCCGCAAAATACGCCACCCTGCCCCTGTTCTCGGGTAGCGAGAGTATGCACACAGCGCCCGCCTGCGCCAGCATTTCGATGGTAAGCACACCGGGCTGAACTGCCTCTTGCGGGAAGTGCCCCTTGAACCAATACTCGTCGGTCTTGAGTATTTTTTTGCCAACCACACGCACGCCCGGCTCCAGCTCGGTGATCTCATCAATCAGCAAAAAAGGATCGCGGTGGGGGATAATCTCTTTGATCTGTTCTTGATTTAGCAGTGCCATCGTATCCCTCCTATTCCAAGACGAGAACCGGCTGCCCAAATTCGACTGCCTGCCCGTTGCCCACTAAAATTTCTTTTACCACGCCGTCGTAGTCGCTGGTTACCTCGTTCATCAGCTTCATCGATTCAATGATAAACAGTACCTCGCCCTTTTTCACCTTTTGGCCAACCTTGACAAACGGGTCCTTATCCGGTGCGGGGGAGGCATAATAGGTGCCCACAATGGGCGATTTTACCACGGTTCCCTTCGGCTCTGCCTGCGGCTCGGGGGTGGGGTTGATGACCGTTGCCTGAATGTTGGTTGTTCCGGGTAAAGCCGCAGGTATCTCCGCCACAGGTGCAGCGTAAATACGCTCTTCTTTGCCGTCTATCTTTACCGCAAAATCATTTTCTGCTATTTCAACACTGACGTTCAGCTGTGCCGCTTTTTCCATCAGCTCAATAATCTCTTTTGTTGTGTAGCTCATAAAAACACCTCATTCTTCCGCAATGTACTTTTTAAAGCAAAGCGAGGCATTGTGCCCGCCAAAGCCCAGCGAGTTGGAGAGCGCATACTGCACATCCGACGCCCTTGCACCCTCGGTAATGTAATCGAGGTCACATTCCTCATCGGGTACTTGATAGCCGGCCGTAGGCGGCAGAATGCCATCTTTGAGTGCCAGTGCCGAAGCGATTGCCTCAACGCCGCCGGCCGCACCCAGCAGGTGCCCTGTCATGCTCTTGGTGGAGCTGATTGCAACAGTATTTGCCGCATCGCCCAGAACCAGCTTGATTGCCTGAGTTTCGCAGGAATCGTTGGGGCCGGTGGAGGTGCCGTGCGCATTGATGTAGCCTACCTTGTCGGGAGAGATGCCCGCCTCGTCGATGGCAAGTTTCATCGCCATCATTGGGCCCGCTCCGGTTGGGTCGGGGCTGGTGATGTGGTAAGCGTCGGCGGTGGCACCGTAGCCCACAATTTCTGCATAAATTTTTGCACCACGTTTTATCGCATGCTCGTATTCCTCTAACACTAGAATACCCGCGCCCTCGCCCATAACAAACCCGCTGCGCTCTTTATCAAACGGAATAGACGCGCGGTCGGGGTTGGTGGCGGTGCAAACCGCACCCATGTTTTCGAAACCACCCATGCCAAATTCACAAATTGCTGCTTCTGCACCGCCTGTAACAGCGGCATCGAGGTAGCCGTGCTTAATGTTGCGGTAAGCCTCGCCGATGGAATGAGCGCCCGATGCACAGGCAGTTACCGCACTGTAGTTCGTGCCTTTAAAGCCGAATTCCATTGCTACAGTGCCCGCCGCCATGTTGGAGATCATCATCGGAATAAAAAATACCGAGATTCTGTTCGTACCTTTTTGCATGTATTTTGTGTGCTCTTCGTCAATGCTGTTCAGCCCGCCGATGCCGCTGCCGATGATGACGCCCACACGGAATGGGTCGAGATCTTCAAATGCCGTACCAGCATCTTCAACCGCCATTTTGGATGCCGCCACCGCGAACTGACAGTAGCGATCCATGCGGCGCGCACTTTTTTTATCGATACCAAACGCGGTGGGGTCAAAATTTTTGATCTCCGCTGCCAGCTTGGTGGTGAGCACTTCGCTCTTAAAGCTTGTAATTTCTGATATTCCGTGTCTGCCTGCCTTGAGTGAAGTCCAGAATTCCTCTACTGAGTTACCAACGGGGGAAAGTACACCCGCGCCTGTTATTACCACTCTTTTCATCTATCTTAACCTCCGTAACAATTAATCTTCTCCGCCACTGCCCGCTACATACGAATGCAGCCGTCAATCACCAGTACCTGCCCTGTAATGTAGCTCGCCTCTTCGCTTGCAAAAAACGCAATCGCCGCAGCGACATCTTCAGGCTTGCCAAAGCGCCCGAGTGCAATCTGTCCGAGCATCAGCTCTTTGGTTTTCTCAGGCAATACGTCGGTCATTGGGGTTTGTATAAAGCCGGGGGCAACCGCGTTGACGGTTATTCCCCTGCCGCCAAGCTCTTTCGCTGCAGTCTTTGTCATGCCCACAATACCCGCTTTGGACGCAGAGTAGTTGAATTGGCCTGCATTTCCGTAAACGCCTGCCACCGAGCTGACATTGATGATTCTGCCCCCGCGCTGTTTAATCATCACGCCGCTTGCGTGGCGGCACATGTTAAACACACCCTTGAGGTTAACGCTGATCACTGCGTCGAAGTTTTCTTCGCTCATCCGGGCCAGCAGCCCGTCTTTGGTGATGCCCGCATTGTTTACCAGCACATCCAGGCTGCCAAAACGGGCGACAACCGCTTTTATCATTTCGCCGCACTGCTCAAAGTTTGCAACATCTGCAATAAAGTTTTCGCTTTCTACACCCAGCTCACGGCACTCCTTTGCGGTTTGCTCACCCGCTTCATTGCGTGAGTTTACGGCAATGTTATAGCCCTGTGATGCAAGCTTTAACGCAACTGCCTTGCCAATTCCGCCTGCCGCGCCTGTTATCAATGCTGTTCTTGCCAATTCAGACACCCCTTATCGTAAGATCCTATCATTCTTCTATGCTTGGAATTTTAACGTCAATGTCGATATCATCGCTGTAACAGATGTTCGGAAACTCAAACCCGAACATCCGGTAAAAGTCTTCCCAGTAGCCATCAATATCGGAGGAAGCTTTTACGTTATCATCGGTGATGCTCTGCCACAACGCGGTCACCTCGTCCTGTACATCATCGCGCATCTCCCAGTCGTCAATGCGGATCAGCCCCTGCTCATCCAAGGCAAGCTGCGGCGCATAAAGCCTTTCATGGTACAGGCGGTACATCTGCTCAATACAGCCCTCGTGAATGCCTTTTTCCTTCATCACCTTGTATAAGATTGAAATGTATAGCGGCACAACGGGAATTGCCGAACTGGATTGCGTAACCAGTGCTTTGTTGATTGAGACATAAGCGTTTACACCTGCAACCTCACGGGTAATTTCCTCTGCAGTTTTATAAAGGTGATTTTTTGCCATTCCAATGGAACCGTTCAGGTACATTGGGTGGGTCACCTCCGGCCCAATGTAGGAATACGCGACGGTCATTGCACCATCCTCAATCGCATCCGCCGCTTTCAGCGCCGTCATCCAGTCCTTCCAATCCTCGCCGCCCATCACCTTCACGGTGGCGGCAATTTCGTCCTCGGTGGCGCTGGGAATGGTGGTTTTGGAGATGGCGTTGTTGCGCAGGTCGATGGTTTTGTTGGTATATGGCGAGCCTGTGGTTTTTAGTACCGAGGAATAAACAGTGCCGTCCGCAGTGGTTCTGCGCGGGGAAGCAAGGCTGTAGACAACGAGATCAACCTTACCGAGGTCTTTCTTAATGAGCTCAATGGTCTGTTCCTTAATCTCCTGCGAGAATGCGTCGCCGTTAATGGTTTTTGCGTAGATGCCATCCTGCGCCGAAAACTCTTCAAATGCGGCGGTGTTGTACCAGCCGGCGCTTGCGGTTCTGTTGCCGCTTGCCGCCTTGTCAAAAATTACACCGATGGTGGCTGCACCGCAAGCAAACGCCGAGCTGATGCGGGACGCCAAACCATAGCCGGTGGAAGCACCAATCACCAGCACCTTTTTTGCCCCGTCCACCTTGGGCTGTGATTTTACATATTCAACCTGTCTTTTCACATTTTCTCTGCAGCCCTGCGCATGGGCAGTGGTGCAGATAAAGCCTCTCACCTTTGGTTCTACCATCATTTATCCGTTTCCTCCCAATCAATTGTAATCTGTTGCAGTCCTATCCCCGGCTTTCGTGCAGACGCTATCCGCCTCTGCCCTGTTTTGTGGTTACGAGGTATACGACTATGGGAATTTCACTATGTTCTCCCCGGCTTTCGTGCGGACCCTATCCGCCCCTGCCCTATTTTTATGGCTGCGAGGTATGCGACTATGTGAATTTCACTATACTATCCCCGGCTTTCGTGCGGACGTTGTCCGCCCGCTACCACTTGAAAATTGCCGCTGCGTAGGTAACGCCGGCTCCAAAACCCACCACCGCAACCGTCTGGCCGCGTTTGAGCAAACCGCCTTTGCTGATTTCATCCAAACACATGGGAATGCACGCACTGGAGGTGTTACCGTATTTCTCAAGGTTTACATACATTTTTCCCATGGGCACGCCGAGGGTTCTCGCTGCGGTTTCCACAATACGAATATTTGCCTGATGCGGAATGATGAGGTCAATATCCTCTACGCGAATGCCTGCCTTTTCGCATGCTGCCCCAATCGCCTTAGGCAGCGCCTTTACGGCAAATTTGTACACCTCGCGCCCATCCATATATAAAAATTCGGTTTCAGGGCTTATAATCTCGTCATATTCAGGAACCAGCTCAGGCTTCATAAATGGGTGCTTCACCTGAAACGGGTTTTTGCAATAGAGCAGCTGCGCCTTGGTACCGTCTGAACCAAGGTCGGAGCTGTACAGGCTGTCGGCAGCCTCCACCACGCAGGCGCCTGCGGCATCGCCAAACAGCACACAAGACGCACGGTCGGTGTAGTCGGTGATTTTCGAGAGCGTCTCGCTTGAAACAATCAGCACACGGCGAATGTCGTCAAAGCACAGGTAGCGCCGCGCCATATCAAGCGCATATACAAAGCCCGAGCACGCTGCGTTCACGTCCATACAGATGGCGTTTTGAGCACCGATGTGTGCCTGCACCAGGCACGCGGCAGAAGGCGTCATATAATCAGAGGTAACCGATGTCACCAGAATAAGGTCGATATCCAACGGGTCAATGCCCCCGCTGCTCAGCGCATCCTGCGCCGCCAGCGAGCCCATCAGCCATGTTGGCTCCCCGCTGGAAAGATGGCGGTTTTTCATACCCGTTCTTTGGCTGATCCACTCGTCGGAGGTTTCTACAATCTCCGAGAAGTCGTTGTTACTTACAATATTTCGGGGCAGATACTTGCCTGTGGCAACAATCTTTATTCCCTTCATCGCTCTTCCCCCTTGATAATTTGTTTTAAAAGTGATATTCTATTATCAAATAAATTGTAACAGTTGTTTCACTTTATCTGTTTTAGATAATAACTTTAAATCGTCAAACTGTCAATGAATTTTTTGTGAAAAATGGAATTTAAGCCAAAAAATTGTTATCGATAAATTATGTGCCGGCCGCAATCAGACCGGATGAAAGGACAAAATCATGAACAATATAGCATTTCTATTCAGCGGCACAGGCTCACAATCTGTCGGAATGGGAAAAGAGATGTTCGAGCAGTATCCCGAGTTCCGCCGCATTTACGAATGTGCGGGCGATGTATTCGGCTTTGATGTGGCAAAAGCATCCTTTGAAGGCACAATGGAAGAAATCAGCGGCACGGCAATTTCGCACCGTCTCATCTATGCGATGTCGATAGGTGTTTACGAGGTCGCCAAAACCCGCCTGCCGCAGCCTGCGGCATTTGCGGGGCATTCTCTGGGCGAAATGGCGGCGCTTACTGCCTGCGGTGTGTTTGGTTTGGAGCAGGGCTTTACCGCCCTAAAATGGCGCTCGCAGTATATGGAAGACGCTGCACAAAACCTAAACGGCGCAATGTATGCAATTCTTGGCAGCGACGTGGCTGCCATTGAAGCCGCATGTGCACAGACCGGCGGCTTTGTGCTCCCCGTTAACTACAACTCGCCTGCGCAAACCGTTATTTCGGGCGATGCGGCAGCGGCAGCCGCCGCCGTAGAGCTTTTGCAGGTACAGGGTGCAAAAGCCATTCAGCTTGGCGTTAAGGTGCCGTTTCACACCACAAAGCTAAAAGACGCCGCCGAACGCCTGCGTGAGAGCCTGCTCACCCTTGAGTACAACCGCACGCCCTCAGCAAAATTCTTCTGCAATGTAACCGGCGAAGAAATGAACGATTTCACCGACCTGCCCGGTTATCTGGCACAGCAGATGACCTCACCCGTACGCTTTGTAGACGAGGTAAACGCCATGCAGGCGGCGGGAATCGACACTTATTTAGAGCTCGGCCCAAGCAAGGTATTGACAGGGCTGGTGAAAAAGACTATAAAAGGTAGTATAGCTGCCAACATCGACAGCCCCAAGGCGCTGGAAAAGGCCGCTCAGCTGTTTTAGCCCATACGCTAAAGCAGCCCTATTCCGCACAGATTGGAGTATTGCATCATGACAAGAAAATTTGGCATCCTCGGCTATCCCCTGGGGCACACCATGTCACCACCCATCCATAAACGGCTGTTTGAGCTGAGCGGACACACCGATGACTACGATATCTACGAAATTTCGCCCGAGGAGCTCACGGATAAAATGCCGATGCTTAAGGCTCTTTCGGGTTTTAACGTCACCATACCCCACAAGGTAGGGCTTTTAGGGTACATGGACGAGCTGGATGAGACTGCCCTGCGCTACAAGGCGCTGAACGTGGTGAGCTGCGGCAGCCGGTACATTGGCTATAACACCGATTGCTACGGTTTTCGCAAAACCATTGAGCAGATGGGGGCAGACCTTTCCCGCTCGGTGTGTGTACTGGGGGCGGGCGGCGTAGGCAGAATGTTTGCCATCGAGTCGGCTCTCTGCGGTGCACAGGTAACTTTGGCAGTTCGTGCCAGTGGAGTAGAGCTTGCACAGCGTGTGCAGTTTGATATCCGTTCGCAAATACCCGAGGCACAGGTGCGCATTGTGGAGATTGAAACGCTGCATTTACTCGGCGAAGATTTTCACCTGCTCATCAACGCCACCCCTGTGGGTATGTACCCCAAGGTAGATGCGATGGCGGTTGACCCCGCCTTGCTGCCCCGCTGCGAATATGTGTTTGACTCTGTCTACAACCCTACCGTCACCAAGCTGATGCGCGAAGCGCAGGCAGCGGGCTGCAAGGTTGCGGGTGGCATGGCTATGTTGGTTTGGCAGGCGGTAAAGGCGCATGAAATTTGGGATAATGCCCACTATAGCACAAACGATATTACCGCGCTGATCAATGAAATGGCGGCGGCGGTTGATGAAAAGTTTAAGCTTTTCTGATAACGAGAATAGGAGGACCTGGCATGGATCGCAAAAATATTATTCTCTGCGGCTTTATGGGCTGCGGCAAAACCACGGTGGGCAAAGAGCTTGCGTGGCGTATTTTTTATGATTTTGTGGATATGGACGAGCGGATTGAAAGCATCGCCGGTATGTCTATTCCCGAAATCTTCCGCCAACAAGGCGAAGATGGGTTTCGCGAGCTGGAAACCAAGGTGCTTGCCGCCGTGTGCCAAAACCACGGTCAGGTAATCGCCACCGGCGGCGGTGCACTCATGCGCGAGCGCAATGTGCAGCTCGCCAAACAAAGCGGCTCCGTTGTATTTGTAAACAGCGAGTTTGACCTATGCTACGACCGTATTAAAGACAGCGACCGCCCCATTGTACAAAGCAGCAGCCGCGAGGAACTGAAAGCATTGTATGAAAAGCGTCTGCCTGTCTATCGAAGCACCTGTGATTATGAGGTGTTCAACCACGGCAACCCCAAAGATGCTGCGAAGGCTATTCTTTATTCTTTGCTATAATTTTCAACAGCAAGCGCCTCGCCATGTGGAAAACATAGCAGGGCGAAACGTTTCTTATTTACCGTTGCAGTAACAAACAACGGGCAGCCGGTAAAATCTATATTACGAGGTAACGGATATGTCAGAACAGCAAAATCTTGAAAGCCAAGAAAGAATCGCACATTATAATAGAATATGCAGCGAAATGCAGCAGCAGGGCTATACTGCGAACAACGGAACCATCTCGGTGTTAAAGGCCAATGTTATGGCCTTGGTAACCGCAGGCCCAATTGCATTGCTTTGTTTTATTCTTTACCTGCTGAAATGGAACCCCATTGAGTTCTCTTTTTCAATTTTGGAGCCATTTTTGTTTTTGGGGTTGTTCTTCATTTGTATTGTTGTGCACGAATTGTTACATGGTGTGACATGGGCCCTTTTTTGTAAAAACAAATGGAAAAGTATACGATTTGGTGTAATGTGGAATTATCTTACTCCGTATTGTCACTGCAAAGAGCCATTGGCATTTGCATACTATTTAATCGGCGGGCTTATGCCTTTGTTTGTACTTGGTGTTTTATGGTTTATCCTTGCTTATATTGGGGGCAGTACCCTGTTGGCTATGCTTAGCATTATTAATATTCTTTGCGCGGGCGGCGATACAACCATTGCACTTATGTTGCTGAAGTACCGTAAGGCATGTATTTTAGATCACCCTACAGAATGTGGTTTTGTCGCCTTTACCAAGTAGGGGTAATACTAAAAAAGCTGAGATACCGTTATGGTATCTCAGCTTTTTTACATCTGTTCCATCATTTTGTTCAGGTATTCCACCGCCATAATAATATCGGCAGCGGCGTCCTTGCCAACCTCGCGCTCAATCGTGAGAAAGCCTGTATAGCCCACATCCTTAAGCGCCTTTAAATACTCGGCAAAGCGTACGCTGCCCTTGCCAAGGGGCGTTTCGGAGGAGTAATTGCCCTCGTTAATCGCCTCGATACCGCCCTCTGCAAACAGCTTATAAAACTCCTTGGCAGAAATACTGTTGTTGCAGGTGCCGTCCTTAGCGTGGGTATGTACAATGCGGTGTGCGGCGGTGTAAACGCCCTGCACCT
>NZ_DALZQO010000019.1:0-41302 GCF_032017025.1 Hydrogenoanaerobacterium sp. | reverse complement strand
CCTGCACCTCGTCGTCGCCCGTCACCATTACAAGGTTCGCGGGGTCGTAGTTTACGGCTATACCCTTGTTTGGCAGGCTGTCGATAAAGTCGCATAGTGTGGTAATTTTTTCGGGACCGGTCTCAAACGCAAAATAGCCGCTCTTGCTCTCGGCATATTCGCCAAGCTCAGCACATGCGTCGTACAGCACGCGGTAGGCAGGGTCGTTCTTGTCTTCGGGGATAACCCCCGCATGGGTGGTGACCACATTACTGCCCAGTTCCAAAGCCAGATCCAATGTTTTTTTCAAGTAGTGTATCTTTGCGGGGTTATCCTGCGCAATTTCCAAGCCGTAGCCGCCCACCTCGCCGCACAGCGCGGTAACCACCTGGTCGCATTCCTTTAAGGTGCGCTTCACCTCGTCAATTTCCGCCTGTGTCAGCTTTAACGGGTCAAGCTCACCCGCTGCATAAAGCTGAACGCCCTGCGCGCCGCACTTCTGCGACTCACGTATGCCGCCCAGCAAGCCCACGCCGAACCAGTCTGCAAGGGTACCTATTTGAAAAGGTTTCATTGCTGCCATCTCCTTTTTTATCAATCCGTTTTAGCAAGCGAGCCCCGCACTGCTGCAGGGCTCGTTTGTCATTGTTTACGGCTAAATCTCAACCCATGCCTGCTTCTTCGCGCTTTCTACAATCTTATCACACAGCAGCATCTCGCGCAGACCGTCCTCAAAGGTTGCAAAGTCACCCTTAGAGGTATCATGTTCGCCAATCGCCCTGTAAATGCTGATGAAGTTTTGCTTGATGGTATCGGGGAATCCCTCGACATGTCCGCCCGGATAGCTGATGACCTTACCCGTTTCGCCGTACAGCACCGACGGATCTTTCACCGCAACCTGATTGTAGCCGTCGCGTCTGCCAATCCACAGCTCGTTGCCGTTTTCACTGTCCCAGTGCGCCGCGCATTTCGAGCCGCCCACCGACACAATCATCTGGTTCTTTCTGCCGGCATAAACCTGGCTCACCACAACAGTACCGCGTGCGCCGTTGTCAAACTTGAACATGACGGTACAGTAATCCTCGGTGGTGATGGGAACCTCGGCGTAATCCTCGGGTTTCAGCGCCATGCCGCTGTAGGTGGCAATGGGTTTGAGCGGTTTTTTTCTGGTTTTATGAAATGTCGCAAAATCCGCCATTACCGCGACGGCTTTCAGCCCGGTCACACTCTCCACCATATCAATCCAGTGCGAGCCGATATCGGCAAATGCGCGCGATTCACCCGAAAGCTCAGGCTCCAGGCGCCAGCTGTAGTCGGTGTCGTAATACAACCAATCCTGCAGGTAAGAGCCATGTACGGTGAAAATCTCGCCCAAGTCTCCGCTTTTTACCATTTGCTTCAGCTGATACGGCAAGGGGTTGAAGCGCAGGTTAAAGTTGATGGCATTTACAACACCTTTTTCTTTTGCAAGGTCTGCCATCTTTTTTGCCTGCTCGGCGCTGGTTGCCATCGGCTTTTCACAGATGACCGCAACACCCTTTTCAATCGCATACAGTGCAATGTCACAGTGGGTGCTGTTGGGTGTGCAGATGTGAATCGCATCCAAGTTCTCACTGTCGATCATGTCTTTGTAGCTGGCATAGCCCTTGGGTACGCACAATGCCTCTGCTTTTTGATCGGCACCAGAGGTGTCGGCAAGCGCCACAACGTCTACATTGCCCATTCTGCGCAGCGCTTCGATATGCGCAACACCAATAAAACCGGTTCCAACTACGCCTGCTCTGAATTTTTTCATAATAGATTACCTCCCTGCGGCTGTAAGCCGAAATTTTATATTGTCATTAAGCCACCAAGCAGTATTTCAAAAAAGGATATGAGCCGTGCAGACAACTCATATCCTTATGGTGCTTTTGCCGTAGCCTAAAAGTTCGCTTTTTACAAGAATCTTGCGCGCGGATGCGCCACCTGCTACTGACGAATGGGCTTGGAACGGTTGTATGCAGTGAGCAGCACGATGAGCACAATGCCCATGATGATATCGCGGATAGACTGCGAGAAGTTGAGCACCGCGAGGAAGTTGCTGAGCACGATGAGCAGCAGCGCACCGGCAATAGAGCCCGAGTACGAGCCTTTACCGCCCGCCAATAAAGTACCGCCGATTACCACAGCGACGATAGACTGCATGGTAAAATCATCGAACGACTGGCACTTTAAAAAGCGCTTGTCTGCCGCACCGATGATTCCTGCTACCGCACTGAGCGCACCGGACAGAGTATATGCCAAAATTTTAACTTTTTTGGTTTTTACGCCGGTGAGGTAGGCAGCAGAATCGTTGTTGCCCGAAAGGAACAGCTGTTGCCCGTAGCGCGAACGGTTTAAGAGATAAAACATAATTGCAAACACAACTGCACAATAGAATAAAATGGTGGGAAACACGCCCAGCAGACGTGTGGTGACGCTCTTCGAGAACAGCTCGCCGGTCGAGCCGTTGGGCGTACCGCTGGTTACCACATACTGCAGGCGGGTAACAACGTTTGCCACACACATGGTAACAATCATAGGCGGCAGGCCAATTTTTACAACGCCAAAGCCGTTGACCAAGCCGATGATGCTGCCCACAATCAGCGCTACCACAACTGCCGAGAGTAGGTTTTCATCCTTGCCAACCTGAAATGTAATGACAAACAAGCCCGCAATGGACATCACCGCACCCACAGACATATCAATACCGCCGGTGATCATCACCAAAGTCTGCCCCGCAGCCGCCAAGGCAAGCATGGAGGTTAAGGCAAAGATGCTGCCAAACGCATTTACGTTAAATGAGCCGGGGTTGATGATAACATTGAGAATGTAAAGGCAGGCTGAAATCAGCAGTGCCATACCAATCTGATTGTTTTTTGCGAAGGAGGCAAGCTTAGAGGGCGATTTGATTGCTGCTGTATTATTTGCCAACCTTCTCACCTCCTTTGATCTGCTTTGCAATCCCCTGTTTAAAGGCGGCTGCCTGTGCACGGTTGGTGAACAGTGTTGCAACCAGACCCAGCAGGATAATTGCGTCGGAAACCAGGTTCTGCCAGTAGGTGTTTACCTGGAAGCCGGGAATCAGCTTGGGGAGCAATGAGAAGATATGGTAAACCGAGTTTTGAATCAGCGCCAGAAAGCCCGAGCCAAACAGCGAGCAGGAGAGCGTACCCCAGCCGCCGCTGAGCGAAATTCCGCCCAAAATACAAGCGGAGATCGAGCGCAGGCCGTAATCCTCACCCATCAGCGGGTTGCCCGAGGCAGACATTGCGGTAAGGCAAAGCCCTGCAGCACCGGTAAACACACCGCAGATGATGTAAACCTTCATTTTGGTGGCCGCCGAATTGATTCCGGTGGCATACGCATTGCGTTCGTTGCCGCCAATGGCGTACATGTGGCGAACCAGCCTGGTGCGCTTAAGGTACAGCCAGAAAGCAAACGCCACCGCTACCACCAGTGCACCAAATGGGATAAACCCAAGCAGGTTGGAGGCATAGGGCTTGTAGATGTAATCGGGAACCGAGCCCTGCGGCTTGGGCATAATCAGTACGTTTAAGCCCTTGATGATGTAGATCATCGCAAAACCCGCCAGCAGCGGGGGAATACGAAGGTATGCTACAATAAAACCGTTGAGCGCAGAGATTGCCACCACCGCGAGCAGCCCGCAAAACCACGCAAGCGGCAGCGGCAGCCCCAGCTTAATCGGCAGCATAATTGCAACAACGTTTGCCAACGACATTTGAATGCCGATGGAAATATCAATAATCCCCATTATCATAAGCAAACCCTGTGCCAGCGTTACCAGAATAAGCGGGGTGTAGGTTTTCATCAGCAGGCTGATGTTTTGCAGGGTAAAAAAGCTTTTGGGCCCCTGCACGCAGATGTTTATAATCAGTACAATCATAAACAGCACAAAACCTGTAAACGCAGGGGATTTTTTAAACTTTGCAAATGCTTCTTTCATTAGTTCAGAACCTCCCCTTCTTTTGCGGCCTTGTTCAGGGTAAGTCCCATCATAGCGGCAACCAGTTTTTCCTCTGTACGGGCGGCACCTGCCAGCATTGCACTGACGCGACCCTCGTAGAAGATGTAGATACGGTCAGAGATGTCAAGCAGCTCCTCATTGTCGCTTGAAACAATAATAACCGTCATACCCTGCTCGGTGCAGGCTTTCAAAATCTTATGTATCTCACGGCGTGCATTGATGTCGACGCCCTTTGTGGGGTCATCCAGCAGCAGCAGCTTTGGCGATAGTGCAATCCATCTGCCCACAACCAGTTTTTGCTGGTTGCCGCCCGAGAGCGAGTTCGCAGGGTCGGACAGCTTGCCGATTTTAATTTCGTATTTCTCCACCGCGTCCTGTGCAAAGGAGTTAATCTCCTTCGGGGTGAGCGGCGCAAACAAACCACCCTTAGTCACCTTACCCGCATAGACGTTCTCTGCAACAGAGCGCAGCGGAAAGATCGACTCTTTGCTGCGGTCGCCCGAGATAAAGCCCATGCTTTTTGCAATCGCCTCGGATGGCGTACTGAACTTCACCTTTTCGCCGCAATAGAAAATTTCACCGCTTTGCACCTTTTCAGTGCCGAGCAGTGCGCGGATATATTCGGATTGACCCTGACCTTCCAGCCCGCCAATACCGACAATCTCGCCTTTATATGCTTCCAGAGAGATGCCCTTCACCTTGGGCTCAATGACCACGTCGCGCATCTCCAAAACTTTTTCGTCGTTTTTAATCGCCTCGCGAACCGCGTTACCATCTTGCTCGGCGGCTTCGGGGCGCTTGCCTGTCATATGGAATACAACTTCATCCAAATCCATTTCGGACATTTTGCCCTGCGCCACTGTTTTACCTGTTTTTAAAATGGTACAGTTATCACAAATGCGGTAGATTTCCGCCATGCGGTGGGTAACAATAATGGTTGCCAAACCATCTTTTTTGAGGTCAAGCAGCAGCTCGAACAGGGTATCCACCTCGTCTGCATGCAAAGATGCCGTTACTTCATCCAGCAACAGCAGTTTTGGCTTGGTGGCAAGTGCCTTTGCCACTTCAACCATGCTCTGGGTGGAGGGCGGCAGGTTTTGCACCAGCTCATTGGGGGCACAATCAATTTTTAGTCTTTTTAAAAGGGCTTCCACTTCGGTTCTTGCTTTTTTGCGATTCACTACACCAAGTGGTCCGCGCGGCTCCAGGCCAAGTACAACATTGTCAACTACTGACATGCTTGGTATAAGGCTGAGATCCTGATAGGCAACCGCAATTCCATGTTTTCGTGAATCGCTGGCAGAGCGGATCTCAATGGGTTTGCCGTCAAAAATAATCTCGCCCGCATTTGGCTTAACCAGACCACTTAACACCTTAACCATTGTAGACTTACCGGAACCGTTAGAACCAAGCAGAGCCCGAATTTCTCCGGGCTCTACTTGTAGAGATGCGCCGCCCAGAGCAACAACCGCGTCAAACCTTTTGGTTATTCCACGCATTTCAAACAAGGCAACTACCTCCAGTATTAAAATCAATTCTAACGAAAGGGGGCTTTGCAGCCGCTCCTCTTATTTAAAGTATGCAGCTCTGGCTTGATCCAGAGTGAAGTAGGACGAAACAGAGGTGGTATTGGGCAGATCTTTGATCTCTTCCAGTCTCTCTGCCATGTTGTCGTAGGTCATCTGCCAGATTGGGGGAACCAGAATGTTGTTAAACTCGCCGTTTACAACTTCCTCTTTCAGCTCGCCGCCCATTTTCAGGTTCAGTGCAACAGCAAGAGCGGTAGCACCAACTCCCGGGGGGTTCTCAGTAACGATGAAAGGCATAACCAGTTCGTTTTTGTTGATATCAGCAACTCTTCTGATCCACGAAACTTCCTCGGAGGAGGTGATGCAGCCGGGGTAGCCGACGTTGGCTTTCTCGATTGCGTTCATGATGCCGTTCGCACCCTCCTGGTTGAGGATACCGTCGTATTTTACGCCGGAGGAGATTACTTCAGCCATCTGCTGCTCAGCCTGAACATCGTCCCAGCCGTGCGCAAAGGTTTTTACGATCTCCATATTGTTCTCTTTGAGAATCTTCTGGTAAACTTCGTTTCTGATTTCAGAAGCGGAGTTGCCGTCGATGCCGTTGAACAGAACAACTTTTTTGCCCTGACCCAATGTCTTTACAACAAAATCAGCGTTTAATTTTGCCCATTCTCTCTGGTCAACGGTAACGTTGATGATTTTGCTGGAGTTGTATTCACAGTCAGCGTTGATGTAGGTAATACCTGCTTCAACTGCTTTGTCGATTACCGGATCCAGGCCTGTAGCAGCAATGGGGTTTACCATAATGATGTCAAAGCCCTCATTGATGGTCTGCTCAATCTGCTGAGACTGAACAGCGGGATCCATATTGGAGGTATAGGAATTAAAATCGGAGATGACACCGTCGCTCTGGTAACCTTTAACAGCCAATTTCATTTGATCCTCGTACACAGAGCGGTAGGGATTGCCCTCAATCTGCGCATTGTGAGACGCCACTTTAAACGGACCTTTTGCAGCCTCGGCGGGCGCATCGGAAGATGCAGGTGCATTTGAGGATGCCGGTGTTTCAGCAGGTGCAGAAGGTTCCGAAGCGCCGCAGCCAGCCATCATGCTGAGTGCCATCGCAAGAACCAACAGTACAGCTAAAATTCTTTTCATTGGTAATAGTCCTCCTTTTTTATTTAGCTCTTTGAATTTTTATAACAGAGCGGAATTTTCCGCTCAATTATATGGTATTTACGTAATTTTATTCATTTTTATATATCTTGTAAAAATTAGGCGAACCACTAAGTTTTAACAGTTTGCTCCATATTTTAACACCCTGCAAATTAAATGTCAATTGCAAGTGTATCTATTAGTGCTATTGCACAAACAAAGCTTTTGTTTTCTAAATTCATCCACAAAATATTCTATTTTTATCTTAAGGTATCTACTATAGATATACATTTTCAGAAAAGCAATGTCAATATCAATTATTGATTTGTAACTATAATCGGAAATTTGTACGGTTTTTCACCGGAAAATCCGTCAAAAAAGAGCTTGCTTTTTATAGAATCTACCAGCACGCGCTGTTGCGTACCTTTAAAATGTGCTATAATAAAAAAGTTATAAATTACGGACGGGGACAAGCATTCTCCGCCTGATTCGGAGTGAACTTACTATGAGATTTAAACTGGCTTTACTGGTTGGCAAGCTGATTCATTTTCTCGGTAAATACGTCGGCAAGGCAACCAATCTTCCGGGGGAGTACGCAATGAAAATCTGCCCCGACCTAATGGGCAGATTCCAGTTTCGGGGCAAGGTAATTGCGGTAACCGGTAGCAACGGCAAAACCACCACTGCAAATATGCTGGCCTACATCCTTACCGACCAAGGCTACAAGGTGGCAAACAACGCAAAGGGTAGCAATCTTACGGGCGGTATTGCAACCACCCTGCTTACCGCATCCAGCTTTGGCGGGGTGATTTCGGAGGATTTTGTGGTGCTTGAGGTGGACGAGCGTTTTTCCCGCCTTATTTTTAAGTTTTTTTCGCCCGACTATCTGCTGTGCACCAACCTCTTTCGCGATCAACTCACCCGCAACGGCAACATCGATGTGATCATTGAAAAGCTGCATGAAGCGATCAAGCCCTCGGTGAAGCTGATACTCAACGCGGACGATCCCATCAGCGGCAACCTTGTGCCGGAAAACGAGCGTGTTTACTATGGAATGGAAAAAACCTCACAATCCACGCTCGACTGCCCCAACATTACCCACGACGCAAAGGTTTGCCCCCTATGCTTTGGCCGGATGCGTTACGACTATTTCCATTACAACCACATCGGGCAGTTTACCTGCCTTTCGTGCGGATATGAAACCCCTGAGGCAAAATATTTGGCTACCGATGTTGATTTTGCAAGCGGCAGCTTTAGAATAAACGACATTTCAACTTTTGCCGATTACCGCCCGCCGTTTAACATTCTGAATATGACGGCGGCTGTAGCTGCCTGTTGCGAAATGGGGCTGGACATACATAAGGTGTGCGCGTCTGTGTCACGTTTTCGCGTGATGAAACAGCGCTACGACGAATTTAAGGTGGGAGACAGAACCGCCATTATGATTCTGTCAAAAAACCAGAACCCCGTTTCGTTCGACCAATCCATCAGTTATGTATTGGAACTGCCGGGTGAAAAAACGGTGGTTGCCTTTGTCAACAACATCAATCACACCGGCCATCGCGACACCACTTGGCTTTACGATATCAGCTTTGAACGTCTGCGCGGTAAAGTGGATTCCGTCGTTTGTACCGGCCCGCGCGCCTACGACCTCGCCGTACGCTTAAAGCTTGCCGGCTTCCCCGATGAAGCCATAAAGGTGCAGTGTGAGGTGCAGAAGATTAAGCCCGTGGTGAATGAGACCCGCGGCAGCATCTGCATTCTTACCGAGCTTTATGACGCGAATTCTATTTTGGAGGTAATCAGCAAATGAGCAGTGTCAATATTCTTTGGCTTTACGATGACTTGCTGGATCTCTACGGCGACAGCGGTAATCTCACCATTCTCTGCGACCGGCTGAACAAAATGGGCATCGATACCCGAATCAGCCGGCTCAGCCTCGGCGACAACCTCGATTTTTCGCTCTACCATATGGTCTATATCGGCCCGGGAAAAGCAAAAAACGTTGCCAGAGCAAGCGGGCATTTTCAAAAATATTCCGAACTGGCAACGCAGGCGGTTGCAAACGGGGTCATCTTCCTCGTCACCGGCAATGCGCGGTTGCTGTTTGGCAAAAGCTTTACCGGCTTTGATGGCGGTACCTATGAGGGCATAGGGCTGTTTGATTATACCGCACGCGAAACCGGCAACGTGTTTATCAGCGATGTAGTGGCAAGCCCCGTGTTTGCACCCGATGTAAGAGGCTACGGTTTCATCAACCGCACTGCCCATATCGACGGCAACAGCGGTGATTACCTGTTTACTCTGCAAAGCGGCGCGGGCGACAACGAAACCGAAACCGCGCACGAGGGCAACCTCGTCAATAACTTTTTCGGCACATGGCAGCTTGGCCCCGTACTGGTAAAAAACCCGCACCTGCTAAACGAGCTGTTACGCCGCCTTACCGGGGAAAACTACCAAGAGCCAGACAACTCGCTGGAGCAAAAAGCATTGAATTTAACTCTTGAGGAGTTCCAGCTATGAGCACCCTGTATATCACCGATTTGGACGGAACGCTTTTTGATAATACCTCCCAAGTGAGCGAACCATCCGCCAAAATCATCAATTCACTGATTGATGAGGGTGTGCTGTTCAGTGTAGCTACCGCCCGCTCTACCGCATCGGCAATGGAAAAACTGAGTGCCATCCGCTTTCGCCTACCCATTGCACTGATGAACGGCGTGCTGCTGTTTGACACTGTCACCCACACCTACATCAACCACTTCCCGATTGATGCAAAAACCGCCGCGGCAGTAATCGATACCATGGACGAGTTCGGGCATACGGCTTACGTGTTTACCTTTGCGGAAAACCAGCTTTATGCCAACTATAAAAAGCTGACAACAAGCTTTCAGCGGCAGTTTCGCGAAGAGCGCAAAGCAAGCAGGCTGAAGCAGTTTGAGCAGGTGAGTGATTTCCGCACCTTGCTTGGCATGCGTGATATCATCTTTTTTAGTATGACCGGTACATACGACGAGCTTCTTCCCCTGTGCAATCAACTGAAAAGCACAACAGCAGGGCTGAACATATTGATGTATGAAGACCATGTCAACCGCATCTGGTTCCTTGAAGCCTTCGACGCCCATGCAAGCAAGGCCAATGCGATGCTTTACCTCAAGCAGTACTGCGGTGCTGCTGAAACGGTGTGCTTTGGCGATAACTACAACGATGTGGATATGATGCACGAGGCCGACCGCAGCTACGCGGTGGCAAATGCGGTAGATGCGGCAAAGCAGGCCGCTACCTCTGTGATTGGGTACAATTACGAGGGCGCTGTTGCTGCATTGATGCAAGAGGAATGCAAAAAAGCGGGCATCTTATGATGCCCGCTTTTCTTATGCCCGTGAGCCGCCCCACTCCACAACCGTGAAGCCTTTGCGTTCAAAGGCGGAAAGCCGCTGTTCGGGGATGGAAACCTTTTGGTCAAGCGCTTTGTATACCATATGCACACGCAGCACCGAATCGGGTTTTGGCGAAATGGTGAGCGGTGCCAGCTGTTCGTACTGTGTGGTGGCAAATGTAATGAGGTTGTATTTGTTCCCCTGCAGCTTCGGCACCCAAAATGTAATAAAATCGTTGTATTCGCGCGGAGTAAGCCCCATATAGGCAAGCTTTTCGCGCAGAAATCCCTCCAACTCTGTTCCCTTTACGCAAAACCCCTCATCAAGGCGCCATTCAGTATCAGAATCGCCGTCCCAAAACAGGTAGTAATGTTCGGTTTCATCCGCTTTGTTTATCAGTCTGCCATCGGGGTAGGCTGTGACATTCCAGCCGTTGTTGTAGGCGGGGTAGGTGTACCATAGCTTGCCGCCGAAATTCAGCTTTACCGAAACATCGGTTTTTACTGTGGGGTACAGGTAGATGACAGGCTTGCCTGTGGCGGGATTCCCTTTTTCCTCACTGGGGGCGGTGCTTGATTGTTCACAGCTGATTTCTTCTGCGATGGTTCGCAGCTTGTTTGCCTGCTGCGGAGAATCCATCGCATAGCTCAGCGAAAATCCCATATCGGTGGATAGAACACCCAAGAACTCGCCTTGCAGAAAAATATCGTATTGTACACCCGAATTGAATTCAAGCCGCATTCGTATTAAATCGGCTGGTGCATTAAAATTGAGTGTGTCCCGTTTTATCGTGCTGTCCGGCTTTACCTTCAAATTACGCAAAAACGCCCAAATACTCCTGATTGCTTTGGCATCCTGCGTTTGAAAAGAAATGTCCTGTGTTCCGTTCTCGTTAAGCCCGTCGAAGCTTACCTCTGTGATACGTTCTAAACTCATGTAGGCAAGCCATTGGGGAACCCCCTTATGGTTTCGGTTGCTCTCCTTCGCTGCGTCATACAGCGTTTGGCATTGCTCGGCAGTCGCATTTAGTACTTGTTTATCCTTATCATACACCTGCGTAGGGGTAACATAATAGGTGCTTTTTTCGCTGTCTGCCGTGTATACCAAAAAGCCCAGCTTTTCCTCACTGCTTTTATCGGGTGTAGCACTATTATCTCGTTTTAGGTTTAGAAGCAGAGCGCGCAGTTCTTCAGAATCCTTTCTATGGGTTATAGAATGGTAGGTGTAGTCCGTAGGATTCCAGCTGTAAAAATCATATCGTTCACTCGCCTGCGTATCCCCTTCTTCAGCGTCAGTGGTGCTTTCACTTGCCGAAGATATGGCTTGTGCTGCACTTACCTCACTGCTGCTTTCAGAAATGGGCTCGCCTTTCGATGACTCTGCCGAGTTGCTTGATTGTGTACTTGCTTGGGAGGAGGATTCCTCCGTACTGGCTGCCGTACCGCAAGCAGCCGTGGAGAGAATCAAAACCAGTGCAAGAGCAAACGCCATTACTTTAGATGCATGCTGTTTCATTGTTTAGCACCTCAATTTTTTTATTTGTTGCAGCGACCTTTTCATGGGGGTTTGTTTTTATCGCTCTTATCTTCCAGTTTATGTATATTTCTTATTGTACTATGTTTTCTATATTTTTACATCTGATTTTAAAATTAAATAGAATAAGAAGGTAAAAAACACAATACAACCGACGCTTACAAAAAGCTGCCGGTTGTATTATATCCGCAAATAATTGCTTATTTAAAATTCAGCTGTCTACCAGCCCGAAACATGCCCGCGTACCATTGCGCCGAAAATACGTTTTTTAATGCCGTGGCGGTCATGCTCCAGATTGGCAAGGTACTCTTTCATGTGCGTACGCTCGGTAACGCCGTCGGCAGGGCATTTGCTTTTTACCACCGGCAGTTCACAGCGCTTTACCGCACTTTTAATATCCTTTTCGGGTGCGTACACCATCGGTCGAATCATCGTAATATTCTTGCGCGACAGGTAGGTGACAGGCTGGAAGCAGCCCACCCTGCCCTCGTTGAACAGGTTCATCATAAAGGTTTCCACTGCATCGTCGTAGTGGTGCCCCAGCGCAACCTTGTTGCAGCCCGCCTCAATGGCAGCGTCGTGCAGTGCACCGCGGCGCATTCTGGCACATAGGCTGCAAGGGTTCTCCTCCTTACGGATATCAAACACGACCTCGCCGATTTGCGTTCTCTTGATCATGTAAGGCACGTCCAGTTCATCGCACAGCTTTTGAATCAGCGAGTAGTCGGTTTGCTCGCCGCTAAAGCCAGGGTCGAGCGTGATCGCGACAACCTTGTAATCGATGCCCAAAATGTTGCGCAGCTTTGCAAGCCCGCACAGCAGGGTTACTGAGTCTTTACCACCCGAAACGCCCACCGCTATGCCGTCGCCCGGTTCAATCATGTGGTAGTCGGTAATCGCTTTTCTCATATATCCTATCATTTTCTGCATAACAAAATGCTCCATTTCCCGCTCTATATAATAAGGTGTGTTTTTGCTCTCTTATTTTACAGTGATTTGATAGGAATATCAAGTGTATATTTTTGAAATGGCGGGGAAGTATGGAAGAGATTAAGCGTCAAAACAGACGAATTCACGAGATTACACATCGTATATTAAAAATTTGAGAAAAAGTATTGACAATCGGGCCAACCCATACTATAATGTACCTTGTTGTTCCACGCCCGAGCTGGTAGCACTGGCGATGGGCGAACACTGATAAAACAAAGGAATTTTTCTAGGAGGTAGAATTTATGTCAACTTATATGCCAAAAGCCGACGCTGCAAGTCGTAAATGGTATGTGCTTGATGCTGCCGGCAAACCGCTGGGCCGCACCGCTGCAACTGCTGCTCACATTCTGCGCGGCAAACACAAGGTAACCTTCGCACCTCACACCGATTGCGGTGACCATGTCATTATCATCAACGCTGCTGAGGCTGTTCTTACCGGCAAAAAACTGGATCAGAAGATCTACTACCGTCACACCGGTTGGGTTGGCGGACTCAAAGAAATCAAATACTCCAAGCTGATGGCTGAAACACCTGAAAAGGCTATGATGCTGGCTGTTAAGGGTATGATATCTGATACCGCGCTGGGCCGTACACAGCTTACCCGCTGCAGAATCTACAAAGGTTCTACACACGAGCATGCCGCGCAGAAACCCGAAGCGTGGACACTATAATAAGGAGGAGGCACTAATATGTACGATTCTAAACCATATTTCTATGGCACTGGCAGAAGAAAACATTCCGTTGCTCGCGTAAGAGTCTATCCGAACGGAACAGGCTCCATCAAAATCAACGGCAGAGATATTGACGATTACTTTGGTCTTGATACACTGAAACTCATCGTCCGTCAGCCTCTTGCTTTGCTTGATGCAATGGGCAAATACGACATCGAAACCACCGTTGCAGGCGGTGGTGTTGCCGGCCAGGCTGGCGCAATCCGTCACGGTCTTTCCCGTGCACTGCTTCAGACAAGCGACGAGGTTAGACCCGTCCTGAAAAAGGCTGGCTTCTTAACCCGTGATCCTCGTATGAAAGAGCGTAAAAAGTACGGACTCAAAGCAGCTCGTCGCGCTCCGCAGTTCTCCAAGAGATAGTTTTTACTATTACAACTCCTTGCAAACAGTACGTTTGCAAGGAGTTTTCTTTTGTTTTGTCGCATATCTGTCGCACAACTTTATACCACGGTACGAAAAAAGCTCTACACTATTGGATGGTGTAAGCTTTTAATATTTACCGTTGATTAATAGATATAGTAGCCATTTCCAAGCTTTAGAGGAATTTATGACAGAACAGAAAAATAGCGGCATGGAGTTCACCATGCCGCTGTAATTACTTTTTGTATGGAGTTTTTTGGTCGCTTACTCCCAAAATATAATCAATGCTTGTTTTATAAAGCTGTGCTAACTTAATGAGAACCTGTGTTGGAATGTCATTTTCGCCGGTTTCGTATTTTGAATATCCTGTTTGGGACATTCCCAAATGTTTTGCAACCTGTGTTTGATTTAAATCTGCATCTTCACGCAAATCTCGTAGTCTGTTAGCCACTAAAATCACCTCGGATATAGTATCCCATAACCTGAAACAGATTATTGACTTTTAATCTGTTTTAGGTTAAAATAATGTTGTGAGGTGATCCTATGCCGGACTATAAAGAAATGTATTTTAAGCTTTTCCGTGCCAGTGAGCAGACTATTAATACACTGATAACAGCGCAGCGAGAGTGCGAAGAACTGTACATCAGCCAGCCCGACCCCGATTCAAAAGTACTATCCATATCGTCAGAAAGCAATAAAAGCATGGAGGAGGAGTAATTCCAAATCCATGCTTTTGTGCGTAGATAAACAAAAAGAGCTGTCCGCAGACAGCTCTTTTTACTGGGCAAAAGCCCGATGGCGGAGAGTTAGGGATTCGAACCCTAGGTTCCTTGCGGAACACAGCATTTCGAGTCGTTGGAAACGACTGTCTCCCCGTGTCCCTCAGTGGCTTTTGTGAGCGTATAAAAACGGCGAAAAGCTTGATTTCATGCGGGTTTGTGGGCACAAATGCCTTTGTGAAAAGGCTTTCCGGAAAATCGTCCCAAAAGCATGTTTTTTGGATAAGTGTGAGCAAACTGTGAGCGTTAAAGATATTATAACAGAAAGAAAAGAGTATGTACGCACTTTTTCTAAAAAACCAATAGTCGATTTATCTTTATCGTTTTGTATATTTCTGTTGCCTCTGGGCATCATATATGCTATACTGATACAAATTGATACCAATATATATCAAAAAGGCGGTGGAGATGTGAACACAAAGAAACTAAGCGAAATGATGAGTGATAAACACTTCTTTGACTTAAGGAAAATGCAACATAAATATTCCCAGGGCGAAGTGTCGGAACTTTTAGACACCTTGCAGATTATGAGCTATGTGGATTTGTCCATTGCAGATTTTGAAGGCAAGCCTTGTCGGTATCTCCCCAGCCACTGCAACATCTCCACAGGGCTTATAAAAAAGCTGCTTAAAACATCCGACAGCAAAGAGCGTTTCGGCAAAAAAGCAATGACCGACGAGATTGAAGCAAGTTTACTGATTGAAAATATCCACTCCAATAGAGAAAGTGTACGGAAGATTTTAGACGGCTTTGCTCCTGAAAATGACGAGGAAAGTCGCATCTATGGCATGAAAAAAGGACTGGATTTCATTGCCGAGCCCGAAAATAAAATCACAGAGGAAAACCTCCACAAGCTTTATATGCTTTCAGTTGGTGACTTTTTAGAGGGCGAGGACCGCTTGCCAAAGGGTTCGTTATATAGAAATGATGCCGTATTTATTGTGGGTGATAAAGAGTACCACAAGGGAATAGCTCACCAACTTTTGCCCAGTTATATGGCGAAACTCATAGGCTTTGCCAATAAAAAAGATGAAATTTCAGAACCACTAAAGGCAGCTATGCTCCATTTTTACTTTGCCTATCTTCACCCCTATTTTGACGGTAACGGCAGAACGGCAAGATTGTTTCATCTTTGGTATTTGGTTCAGCAGGGTTTCCCCTCTACCTTGTTTTATGCTTTTTCGGAACACATCAATAGCAGTAAGCAAGCTTATTACAACAGTTTTTTGCAAATTGAAAGCAATGCTAAAATCAGCGGACGGTTGGACTTGACTCCTTTTATTTTATATTTCAACAAGAATGTATACAGTAAAATTGAGTCCGAGGGCATCTCAGAGGACAGCTTTTTGGTATACAAAAAGGCCTTGGAACAAGGAACCATTACGGAGAAAGAGCGTGAGCTATGGGGCTTTGTGCTTTCCGCTTATGGAGGAAATGAGTTTTCTACCAAGGAGCTGGAGCGTGATTTTGGCAATGCTGCTTACGCCACTATTCGTGGCTTCGTGCTGAAATTTGAAACCTTAGGCTTATTCAAATCTCAGAGTTATGGCAATCGAAAAAAGTATTGTGTTGTGGCAGTTTAATAGAGATATGGGGGGTGCAAAACAATGGCCCACGCATACAGCGAATCCTACTTGGATGATGCCATGCAAAATCTTGGAGATATGCTGGACTATGCCATTGTGGATTGCGGCTACGCCCCCGATGAGTTTTTTCTTGGTTTATCACCAGTGGAATTGCTAAAAAGTTTGAAAAGGGCAACCCCAAATATGTGGCAGGAATGTCGGGTATTGAACTGGCGAGAGAGGTGGTTTTTCTCACCACAGGCAGTTATCCCACCAAGGAAAGAGCCATCAAAGACTTTGCCAGCCGTGAATATTGGGCAGGGTGGATACTCGCCTATTACCAGTGGTACAGCGGTCTGAAATTTTCTGATATGGCAGAAAACGGGCTTTCCTTGTCCGAAGTGCTGTCCCTTTATATTCTCCACGAGGCAGACCAGAGCAAACTTGTGGATACCGCAAATGAGATCATCAGCCGCCATAAGTTGGACAAGCCCTCCAATCTGACGACTATCAGAAAAGCAAGAGGATTTACGCAGGGGCAGCTTGCAGAGCAGTCTGGGGTGGCACTTCGCATGATTCAGCTTTACGAACAACGGCAAAACGATATTAACAAGGCACAGGCAGGCACGCTGCTCAGCTTGGCAAAGGCACTTGGGTGTGAGATGCAGGATTTGATGGAGTAAAAGGAGAAATAATGAACGGACAAAACCGTGAAAAAATTGTGCTACAGATGGATTTACTTCCCTTTGAAAAACGCAAGAAATGCATATCTTTTTCCTATGCAATGTTAGCCATAGAAGGGTTGGTACCCTCGATAGAAATACGGAATAACTTAGTAGCTTGGAGTAATGGTGAAGTATCTTTTGCCAAGGGTTATTATGCAGTATTGGAAAAATATAATTTGAAAAAGGCATACGATTAATTGTTGATAATGAGGAGATTTCATGAACGGACAAAACCGTAGTGACATAAAAATTGGTGCTCGAGTGAGCATTGTGCTCAAAGCCGACCAGCGTACAGGCAAGCGAACAGAGGGTGTTGTTGCAAGGCTACTGACCAAAAGCAGTACCCACCCCCATGGCGTCAAGGTTATGCTGGAGGATGGACAGGTTGGCCGAGTACAGGAAATTTTATAAAGCTTACAATCCATCAATTGCCCCAATATTTAAAAGGAACGCTCTTTCAACAAAGAAAAATAGTAGATTTTGCGCTCTACTTTACATTTTTAGAGGAGCATTCTAAGTGGAGTAGGGGTAAGAGAATCATTGTCTTTTCGAGAATGAAACCGGCAGACTGTGTGGCGTTAATTTAACCGCACAGCCTGCCGGTTTGTTTTGCCCTTGTGTCAGGCTCCATAAATTCTATCAGGAAACATTCATTTCACAGAGTACTATCTTCGTTCAAACTCCGCCAAAACCGTACCAGCGGCTCGCCATAGCCCTCATAACCGACGCAGTTGCAAATCATGTTGTTAATGCTCTGCTCTATCAGCGGTTGGGACTGCTGCTCTTTATCAATGCAGTAATCCAAGGCGGTAACATCATCCCACGCACGATTGAGGAAAGCAACCTCCCTCCGCCCATGGGTTTTGGTAAGTTCTATTTCTCCTGCGGCTTGGAGATAGCTTGTTATGAGTTTCTTTTCCAAGCCTGCATTGCTAAGGCTGGTGATCAACCCCTCTAAAAAGACCTCGGGCAGACGATTCCACTGTGCCCTGCTCATACCATACAGCACAAACATGTATCGTGTTTCGCAGTGTACCGCCAGCAGGCTGCTATGGTTATGCAGTCTGATACAATGTAAGTCCCAGCAAAAGCGGCGGTGCAATTCCGCGCCATAGGGCAGCTTATTAATCTTCAAATGCTTCATTAGCGGAATGGTAAGACCCAGCTGCATTGCCCATCACCTCGTATTCTAAAATTAAATTATTACACCATATCAGATCAAGCGATATGGTGTAATTGTGCATCAAGAGGCGGTTGCCACGATAGTGGCGAGCCGTTGCACATCAATCGGTATAATGACTCGGTAGAGTCATTATACCAGTTAAGCTCGTCTGTGTGAAGAACGCAGGCGAGCTTTGTTATGCAAAGGAGGATTTTCAAATGCCAAGATTGTCGAAAAAAGCAAAAGCCGAGTGGTCATTTTTTATTAACCCCCTTACCGGGAAGCGACAGTTTAATCTCTTGTGTCAGCATTGTGCTTGCCAGTGCAAGCAAAGCTATCGTGCCCAAATCCTCGCCTGCCCCAACTATCAAGAGCATGTTCAAATGCGTGCCACAAACGTCCTACAATCCCAAAACGATGGCCATACGGGTTAACACCCTGCCCGTCATTTTAAGGCCCCTAACAGGGGCAAATATGGGCCAAACACGCACCCACGCAGGGGTGTTTTCGCTTTGTGTATGTCGCTCTCGTCTATCGTCCTTCGTCCCCGCCCGTGGCGGTGAGGTTTGCCGCAATTGTGGTTACTTTACGTGAGGCAGGCGGCAAACCTCGCGGCGAAGCGCAAGGATGCACTACCATTTCGGTAGGGCGCAAAGTCGTAGACGGGGTGCCGGGGTGTCCCCGGCCGCACACCTTGGCAACGCCAAGGTATAGTGCGTTATACCGCCACGACAGCCGCACGATAAAATACCCGCCCCTCCTTGCAGGGGGCGGGCATTTTGGCGGGCGGGGAAACCGCTGCCGCAATCAGCTTATATAGATGCGAACAGCGGCTGCGGGTTCCACACTGGTGTGAGTGGGATGTGAAAAAAGCAGACGATTACCACCCAGCTCTATTGCAGAGAAAGGAGTTTGATTTTATGCCCTATGCAATCCTGCGATTTGAAAAACGCAAAGGCGGACCGGCATCCGCTTTGGAGAAGCACCATGAACGAAAAAAGAGCCAGTATGCAAGTAACCCTGATATTGATACCCGAAAATCAAAAGAGAATTATCATCTGATAGGGCCACAGCACAAATACTACGGTGAAATTCAGCTGCGCATTGAACAGGCGCAGAGAGAAAATCCAAAATGTAAAGTTCGCAAGGACAGTGTGAAATTTATTGACACCATCGTCACAGCCAGTCCCGAGTTTTTGTCAGGACTTTCATTAGAGGACACACGGCACTATTTTCAGCATGCACTGGATTTTTTGAAGGAGGAGGTTGGAGAGGAAAATATTTTTTCAGCGGTGGTGCACATGGATGAGCGCAATCCACATATGCACCTGTGCTTTGTTCCATTGACAAAAGACAAGCGGCTATCCGCCAAGGAGGTCATGGGTGACCGCAACAAGTTAATTGAGTGGCAGGACAAGTTTCACGACCACATGGCAGAGCAGTTTCCTGAGCTGGAGCGTGGCCAGTCGGCGGCATCCACCAAACGCAAGCACATTCCAACCTGGCTGTATAAGCAGGCAAACCGCCTAACCCAGCAAATGACCGAGCTGCAGAACGAGATTCAAAGCATTGGCACATTTAATGCGCAGAAAAAGAAAGAGGTGCTTACAGAACTATTCAATAAGTGGTATCCCAAGGTCAACGCTTTTGAAAATCAGCTGCGGCCATATCAGAGCCAGCTTGATATTTTAAAGCACAACCAAGCGGTGATGGATTCGGAAAATCAGCGAGCCATGTATAAGGCAGAGCAGGCGGCAAGAGAAAATATCGACCTTGTGCGGGAGCTATATTCCTATCAGGACTTTGTCGAGTCCATACCGGAGGATCTGCGTGCAGAGCTTATCGCTAATTTTGAAAAACAGCAAATCCAAACTCAAGATCAAACACAAACACTTTAATTTTAGGAGGAACAATTTTATGAAATACATTCTGACCATTGATACCGAGAAGAAAGAGATTTTTGTAAGTCTTGACCGCCCCATTTTTCTCCGCACCGGAGACGAGTCCCTTATGGAGCTTGAGTGCCGCAAGCGGATTTTCGGAGAGTATAAAAATGCTACTACGCCTGACTGGCTACATGACGAGGTTGCCAGCATTCAAAGAAAGTTGGAAAGCGAAGTTGCCGATTAGGTGTGTCGTGATTCACCATACCTTAGCGATTGAAAAAGGGTATAACGAATCGTTACATCCTAAAACGAGGGGGTCGCGTTTCACGCCCCCCTTTGGTGCAAGGGGGGGACGATTGATCCCAACCTTTTTATGACAAGATATTGTTGCCGTTTCACAAAGGGTCAAAGGGTGCTCTGAATCGGAGCACCCTTTGACCGATACATACTAATCCATGGTACCAACCATTTTATTGATGTCTCCATCTCCGTCCAACAAGGTGCCACCGCCCATGCTACCAATCTTATTGCCGTTTTCGTACATGTCCTCGGCATAGATATATTCATTCGGTTCATCGTTATCGTCTATCCAGCCGAAACCTAAGAAGTAACATTGCTTTTGTCCGTTCACCACACGGGTATCTCCCATTTTCGGTGTGCCGGTTTGGTTGTTTTGTGGTGGCGGGGCTTGCTCGGCGGGTTGCTCTAAAAAAGGCTCTTTCTGGGTGCTTATTTTGACAATTTTTTCGGCGGCAACACTGGTTCTTGGAATCTCAATTTCTTCGGTAGGGGTAACTGCCCTATGAAGGATTTCATTGTCCGCTTGCCCTTTATCCATTGGGGCGAAGTCGGAAATAAAGCACTCAGTAATTTCGGGGATACTTGTCTCCGTGGGTGATGGTTTAGGCATTGCCTGCGGCGGTTTCCCGATTTGTGCTGCCAGTAATATGGTGCAGGTAATGCTTGTCAAGAATATGGTTTTAGCTTTCATCTTCGGGCTCCTCCTGTTCCATAACAAAACGGCCGTCTGCTTTGAGCTGCTGCTCAAGCAAACGACCGTTGTCAATCATATTCAGCTGTGTGCATAACCGCCACGCAAGCCAGAATCCACACTCAAAGCTTTCTCTGGCGCGAGCCCCGGCAATCAAATCCTTGTTGTCGATGATGCGCAGCACCAGCTTTCGTTCCAGCTTTTCCAAACTGCGGATCAGCGCTTGGTGAGCCTTGTCTACCTCGACTTGGGCTGTAGGGTCTGGTACAAAATTGTTGTAGCTGTTATACAGCTCCTCCAAAATGTTTTTCATTGTGTGTCGCCTCCTTCTTAGCAACATACAATACCATGAAGCATAGAGAATAGCTACTTTAATCACGACCCATTTTCAATATATTAAATAATCCACCTACAGGCAAAATTAATCGGTTGGTGGTTTGGATTTTGATTCGTTGCTCAATAATTTGGCGAGTTTTTTCGCAACGGATTTTGCCATAATTGGAGGCACGGCATTGCCTACTTGCTGATATTGCTGATCTTTACTTCCGCAAAAAATAAAGCTGTCGGGGAAAGTCTGTAATCTTGCTGCTTCACGCACGCTAATAGCACGATCTTTAGTGGGATGAATCCACATAGATTTCCTCACATTAACTACCGTTCCACAAGGGGCATCATATGCCAACCTCAAATAAATGGTATTCTGTGTGCGTGAGGCATCAGTATAGGTATTTGTTTTTAAGCTCTTATCCAGCGAATGAAAATTTTCACCTTGCTTAATTGCACGAAAACGCTCCATTGCTGTGTCCGTAGTTTTTGTTGTAATATGATTATAAAGAGTACTTGAATCTCTTAATTTTTGGACAAGCCCTTTTACTTCAATTTTAGGCATAGGGATTCCTACATCCTGATCGATATCAAAAACGGGATCAAAATCTTCCAAGTCACCAATTGCCTCTTTTACAGTATGATATTCATCTTCGTCAAGGCTGCCGTTGGGGAATGCTACAATAGGAGCAATATCTTTTTTTATACCCATTAGAACAAAACGCATGCGCTTTTGTGGTGCCCCATATTTTGCAGCACACAGGACATCGCTTTTAATGGTGTACCCATTCTCATTTGATGCCAGAATATTTTTCAGATAATCATATACAGCGTAGGAACTAACAATTGCATCAATTCCATCTTTAGATGAATATTCATCAACGATAAGATGTTGCTCCAAAATTTCCAATGATTTGCTTAGCATTCTTTGTAGCATGATGGCAGGCTCTATTTTATTTTTCAAGTCTTCTGCATTCATCTGGCCACTGTAATAGTCGGAAATAGCCGAAAACGCCTCTCTACTTTTTATCCTAATAGCATTTTCATCTTCAGCAGGAAACGACATTTGCTTCTCAACTGCTTTTTCTAGCTTTACTTTATGCTTTTGTAAAGCGGTTTTTAATTTTTCAATATTCTTTGTAGTCTTGTAAATGATATTTAGCTCGTTATAATCTATCTCATCCCACAGTTGCGCTTTAATAGCGACTACGTCCTTAATGATATCCAGAACACCATTAAACACATACTTTTGATCCAAGAGGTGGATTGGTGTGGTATTAGTTGGAATGTCATAATGCTTTACAAGTTCCTCATCTCCTTTTTCCATGTAAAATCGATGAACATCGGATTTCAGCATACTTACATTCTCCATGACAAAGGCTTTGGGCTGCAACGAAATTACAGCACGAAGATACTGTTTAACAAGCATATTGTTTTGACTAATGGCATGATTTTTCTGCCTATTTGCATTGGAAAATCCTTGGCAAGGTGGTCCACCAATTACAACATCGATTTTTCCATATTTCTCTTGGATCTCGGAATAATCGGCACTACAAACATCACCTCTTACATCCACATTGGGATGGTTATGTTTATAGGTTTTTTGCATGTTTGGATTATTTTCAAAGGCAACTTTAATACTATATTTATTGGTTTGTTCAAACCCTAAGCTAAGGCCGCCGGCTCCGGCAAACAAATCAATTACGCTATATTTTTCCATTAGACTGCTTTTCTCCCTTATATTTTAAAGCCATTGGCTTTTGCTTCTTCTAACAAAGAAAGAAGTTGCAAGCTTTGATGTGCACTGGGAAATTGGGTGGGGATTCTTACTGCATATTTCAGTGCTTTTAGCTGCTCAGCCGAAGCGTTAAGTTTTTTGTTTTTTGTAAAAGTTTCAATCCCTTTCCAAAAATCAGCTCCCATTTCTAAAACCTGTTTTTGTGCCTCTATATCAGAAATGAATTTTTGATCTTTTTTTGCTTCTCGCTCAATTACCTTTTTATCTTCCTTTCCAATTAGAACGCGCTCCAACTCGGACGATAGTTTGATAGAGCAATTCTTAACTTGCTCCCAGCAGGCCTCTCGCTTACACCACTGTGTAACATTGATAGTGCCTCGCTTGGGATCGGTAATGGTTCTAAAAACGAATTCCGTAATTTTTACCAATTCATTGGTGATTATATCAGGAACTTGCTGACGATTCCAGATTACTTGTAAATCTAAATCTACATCAGCAAATTGCAAACGAATCAATCGATGCAATAGTGCGATGGAGTAGGTAACGATATTGGCACGGTAGCCTTGTTCAAACCATGGTTGATGCGAAACCACCCATTCTGTGTGCTTAAATAGCAATGCTAACGCAACAGAATCCTTAAAATATTTTTCGTTAAACTGGATTTCAGATTTTGTCCAGCTTTCATCAACAATCTCTGCAAAGCGCATAAAGTTTGTTTGTGCGCCCTTGCTCACAATGTATGGCAGACCAGCCCACGAATTGCGAAACTTAGCCAAATCCGTTTTCGTTATCATCTGTTTTTTTGGATTCTGGGCGACAAATTTGTCCTTTTGAGATTTGGTCATATGCATTTGAAATTGCAAATATTGACCACGAGCACGCTCATAAAACCACTTTGTTTCGTATTGTGCACCACCCGCAGCAGGGGCGAATGTTCTTCGAGAAATTTGCTCCATGCGAATATGGAAAGGATGGGTAGCAAAGAAATCAGCATCGCTAACCTTATTCTGACTATTGGAAGATCTGGAGATATTGCGAATCAACTCACTTGCTTTTTCCGCATCGGAATCCACCTCGGTTAGCTTCATTTGCACATAAATTTGGCTTAGATCCGCATTGTCACGGTATCGTGCATTGGATAAGGACGCTGTGGTTTGACCTCCGTTAATGATTTGGAAATCCTTGGCATATACAATCATTCGACCATGGTCTGTTTCTCTAAATTTTAAATCCATAGCCGTGGCAGAAACACCGTTGTTGTATGCAAAGAAATTCTGTGGAATACGCAAAATCGTTTCTCTTATTTTTTTGTTAACCGCTACCTTAGTAGAGAGAAACGATCTCACATTTCCTTCTAAAAGTTGGCTACCATAATAATCATAGATATCAGCAAGCGTAGCACCCGGGATAATGCACAAATAGCTTTTATAATCATCATTATTTACACTGCTTGCTTCAAGGCACGGAATACCCTGCCCATCTGTATAGGCTGTGAAATCAATTTCAATATCCTGCCGTCCGAGGTCGGAACAACAGACACGATAGATTCGATCTATATCCCATATTTGACACTCAATAGGGACGCCCCGGAATTCACGAGCATCAATTTCATTAATTCGA
Organism: Hydrogenoanaerobacterium sp.; assembly: GCF_032017025.1. Classification (NCBI taxonomy): domain Bacteria; kingdom Bacillati; phylum Bacillota; class Clostridia; order Eubacteriales; family Oscillospiraceae; genus Hydrogenoanaerobacterium; species Hydrogenoanaerobacterium sp. Next base: position 16,849 of record NZ_DALZQO010000019.1, on the reverse strand, counting down.
TTACTCATAAATCCATCTGTCAGCAGGATAAGCCGATACTTGCGAATTCGATCCTTGTTGAGACGCATCGTGTCAATTAGGTCAGAGACAGGGGTACTGGGCTCTACGGTTCTATGTAGTGAACCTTCGATGGCTTCTTCAATAAAATAAATCAAGCGGTCAAACATAGTAGAGGCGAATGTTTTCGTAATAGAGGTTCTTTCTTCGTCACCGGTGTAATCGGCAATGATAAGATTTAATGTTAGATCAAAATCATCCAGCACATAACCATCCACACGAATTTTTCGGTTATTTTTACCATTGCCAGTATAAAACGCAGAGGTAAAGTCAGACAACACCTCTGAGCTCATTAAATAGCTGGTAGCAACATTGACAAAGGCTGCATTTGAGCCCTCTCCCTCTGTTGCGGCAGTAGCTTTAATTTCCTCTAAAAAATCCTTGTGAAAGTCATGTACATCCATTTTAAACCTCCTAAACTTTCCATTCCTCCAGCATTAATAAATCCAATTGATATCTTGTGTTCACTACGGCATCTGGAACATTTGCCCGCATTAATTTTGGGAAATCCTCCATAACCTTATATGTACGGCATTCTGCTAAACGGTAATGTGAGGACAAATATTTTTCCTCATCGCGCCTTAGATAGCCATATTGTGCTAATTTGCATTGAAACGAGTCGTGTAAAAAATCTGTGGACAGCCTTTCTTCTATCTGCCAAATTAGCTGTGGAAGAGAAATCGTCTGTGCCCCTGTGCCAGTTGTTTTGTCCATAAAATAGATCACAAGATCCCCTGTATCTTTCCTGGATAATTGTTGTAACGAAGAAATCTGCACATCGGTAGCCGCAATGGAAACAGCCTTTATTTCTGCCCAAGAGTGAACGAAAATGAAATCCTGGTCACTACCTTCTGGCCCAACCCAAGCATTTATTGCTTCTGCTGGCTCTAACCCATTGAGTGATTCTTGTAAATAAAGAAGCTCACCTATGAGTCCTTTTTGTTGGGAAGAAGATAGAATATCATCGGTAGCTTTTTGCAATAAGCGCATCCATTTACTGTATTGATTGCGTATCTGCTCTACTGGATTTGGGCTCGTTTTAGATGATTCCATGAGATCCCAGCAAAGCTTTACAAAAATTTCATCCAGAGATGGATAGTTGAGAACGAATCTTAAAATGAATTGATGATCCGTTTCTATGCATTCTGCTGTGATTGCCTTAGATGATTTCAAACCAACTACTTTCCTTGTGTTCAGTACAACAAAGCTCTTTTGGTCGTTGCTATGATAACCGATATGAAAGGACAAGGGATGCTCTCCAGAGATAAGAAGATAACCCCCGGAATAAGGATTAATCGTATTCCATTTGCTCTCTAATTCTTTAATCGTCATCCTCATCATCCTCGTCTTCAATATCAACCCAATTTTTGAGCTCATTGATATTAACCATGTAATTGGCTGTTCTTTCTTTACCGTCGTAAGGGAAGCCAAGTCCTAACGCAAATACAATATCAGGATCTGAGTCCTTCTTTTGCTTATTTGAATTTTTGAGAATATGAATAAGCATAAGCGGATTTCTCTTGGTTTGCAAAAATGTGCTATCTTTGCTACTACCAAATTCTTTACGAAGTGCTTGGATTTTTTTCTCTGCCAAGCCTATTTTAGTGCAACCACCAGAGCCAATTCGCACATGTCTCCCATATACCTTTAGCATATTTTTGCTGGTCAGATCCCACTCTAACGGTCTCCCTTTGGGGTGCACATCAATAGTCGAACCATCTATCTGCTCCAGTTGAAGGGAGCAGGAGCTGTCCTGATCCTGGGGAATCGCAACATCCCACATATCCAATGGACCATCGTCCTCCGCAATATAATCAGAGAGTGCCGTAGGCTGGAAATTAAGGTTCCATGGGTGTGTGATGTAATTGCGAACCAGTTCCATCACCATCTTTTTGGGAACATTTCTCCAGATAAACGCCTTGGTGTGTTCTTCATATTGATAGGGCATTACTCCTTCTTCCGCTGAGATGGCTTTTATAAAAGAACGACAAAGAGATTCGTTTTCTCGGATTGTTTCTGCATCGCCCTTTAATCTCGGCGTTTCAATCATTCTGCCGGATACCGTAATAGGCCGTTTCACAGAAGTAGCTGTGCGCATTTTATTGCGAGCAGTAATCAGTAGTGTCCCCGGCGCTTGTCGTACCTTTAGTCCAAATTGGGATGGTGTTTGATGTTGCCGTTCCATCTTGCGGAGCTCAGTTTTAAGTTCATTGACTGCATCCGTAATAAAGCCATACCAATCAATGGCATCCTCTCCAATCCATACCTTAAACAGGTCATCATACCCCGGACGATAGCCGAACCACCGCCCCATTTGCAAAAGGGTATCATACATCATGGTATTACGATAAAAGTAACTGGTACAAAGTCCTTCCAAGGTAAGTCCTCTGGAAAGGCTATTACCACCGACAGCAATAACACGCATTCCCACATTTTTGTATTCATAATAGTTGAGAGATGCCGCACCATGTTGCTGGTTTACCGACCTTACTTCGATGCGACGAATTGCTTTAAACAGATAATCTCTGAGTAGCGTTTCCCAACTAATATTTGAAATTTGCTCCAGATCAAATTCATTCCATGTTTCTTTTAATGCCTTAATCGATTTAATTTTCATTGCTTCTTCTGGAGATATCTGCGAATAGTTTTCTACATCAAATTTAATAGAAGACAGATATGTGTCAATTAAATCTGCAACTTGATTTTGCACCTTAGTAAATCTGCTTACATTGACCAGCATAGAGCGATGCTCGTTGCCATCCTTGCGCAGATCGCAGATTGCGGTTGCAAGAATAAAATAGCGCACCGCTTTTCGTAGGCTTGGCGGCAAATCGTATAATTCATCTGCCAATTCTTTTTTGTGCTTGAAAACAAAGAATGAAGCCTGCTCCTCGTTTTCAATAGGAATTAAGCAACTTGAATACTGACCTTCGACTCTATGAGAATATCCATCTTCGCTCCAATCATCTGCATCACCGTTTCCAAAAATTTTATCTGCACCAATGTATAACTCCGGTGTTGGCAAAACGGTGAGGAAATCCTTTGGAAATAAATCTCTTGTATCTTCATCGGTTTCCGCTTCGGGATTTATGAAAATGTTGGCAAATGGAGTTGCTGTAATTCCCAAGTAGGAGGCTTGTCGGAAGCAGTTCAAGATGTTGCGGATAGCTTTGTTGATTGCAGTGGGGTCTTTTTCTTCAGAATTCGTATTAACAGAAGCGTTATCCGCTTCGTCATCAATGAGTAAAAGTGGCAAATCAATTAGGCCCGTTTCATGATCAGCATTATTCTCAACCAGCCATTTATAAAGATTATTGAGAACGCTTTTATTCTTTTTGATTACGAAGAGTGCCGTGCCGTTATATGTACGAAGGCTCAAACCCAACGCTTTTAAAGTGGCTTTGTTAAAGTCGGTAGCCACAGAGGTAAAGCATGCAATTCGCTTATCCTGATTAATAGGTGGGATTTTTCCAACACCAACAGGGATATTTCTTATTTCTTGGTCAGCTTTTTTATCCAATGTATACTTGCTTTCAACCCCAACAAACTCTGCATCTAAGCGTTCCTGTGTTTGTACACGCAGGTTTTCCATCATGCCAGCCAAGACAATAATGACGCGATAGCCTGCATCTGCAGCTTTGTTACAAATAGCGGTATAGGTTGCCGTTTTCCCCGACTGAACATCACCAAGCAAAAGGCCTCTACGCTGAAACGGGCGTGAGTAATCCTTGGGGTTTCCCAAGTCGTCCATTATATTGTCTGTTGTTTCGCCCAGACGATTAACAACTTCGATACCCCAACGCTTTATACTTTTCAGATATGTACGATAGCGATTCCAATAAAACTCATCATTTTCTTGAACATAATACCAAGACTGATGCTCTGAATCTTTGCCTTTGAGAGAAATAGCAGTGCCTATAGAGTGCAAGATATTTGATGCCAAGGCCCTTTTAACCTGCATAAACTCTTCGTCGCTGATTGGATAAGCTGCGGCAAAAGCATTGCGAATGAATTCTGCTTCTGAGTAAATATCCTCCAAGGAGGGAAGCTCATCTCCAAACTTTGCATTAATCATTGTTGTGACATTTCCAACAATATACTGCATGTTATTTGTCACCGAATTCGCCCCTTTCTTTCGCAATATCCAACTCCTCAATATAGGAACAGAATGGCTCTGTTAATTTTAATGCTTCGAATATTTTGTTTTTTTCATCCTCTGTGTAGTTTGCCAACACAATGGTTTTCGCGAGTGCAATAATGTCATTTGCGACAGAGTCATTGTCACTGGCTAATTTTTCGTCGTTGGTTAAGTCAATGTAAAGGGAATTAAGTGGCAAAGACAAGCTAATTTGTTTCAAAAGGTTTTCTATAGGAAGCTGTAAATCGGGGTGTTTCTCGACAATGGAATTTACGAGCAAATGATCCGGATTGACTTCATAGTAAATACCACCATCTCTCGAAATCATGCGGTTCCAGACATGGACAATGTCATCTCTGGTTTCTTTTTTGCCCCGATATGTCCATGTGCGCTTGCTACCGTCTGATATTTTTTCAATTACCACAGCAAGATTTTGCTTTACTTCTTCCGGAGGAATTGCGGTAGATTTTTTGATATCCAGTGTCCATAAGTCATCCAAAGAGTTTGGAATATCCACTTGAACTCTGGCAAGTTTAGAGAGATCGCCTTGGCGCATAAGTCTAAACCATGTGCCCCATATCAGCAATCTTTTGTTGCGGTAAACATAAAACCCTTGCTGTTTTCTCAAACCTTCTTTTCCACCAAGAGCCTTCAGTTCCTTCTGTGTAAGCTTTGATGTATGAGGTAAAATATAAGGCTTTATTTTCACTTTTTCGCCACGGACGATAATCGTTTCTTCGTCCATGAGTTGAGTGCTTTTTTTAATCAAAAAAGGATCTTGAGAGGCAACAGCTAAATTGTTCATCCGAATTTCAAGTTTTTTAACTCCAGCATCTCCACTTAGGTATCGATGAAATACCAAAGAGATGTGTTCTCGAATGAGGTTCATTTTTCGTGAAAATGCATCTGCCATATCGTGCTCGCCCACTGCGAATTTATCAAGCTCCTGCCAAATAACTAAAGTGCCATTTGCCATGGTCTGCATTTTCGAAAGGCACGGTAGCAATGTCATATCATTTTCTTCGAGCAAAATAAGAGACCAGGTTCCAACAGATCTTACATGGTCTAAATTCCACTGCGCGCCATATAGTTTTCCGTGTTTTTTTGATAGAACAGTCAGTACCCGGCATTGGGACAGAGAGGCAGTTTTCATCCCCAGACCATATCGCCCCAGATCATTTTCATGTCTACATTCCAATGGACTTTGGCTTCCATATTGCATCGCATGAATCAGTTCGTCTTGATCCATTCCGCAACCATTATCCAATACTGCAATATAGGACTCACCGATAGGGAAAAAATCAATATCAACTGTAGAGGCACCCGCAGCAATACTGTTATCTATAATGTCCGCAATAGCCGCCTCGATAGAATATCCTATTGCTCGAGTTGATTCCATCAATGTGGGGGCATGTGGTGGTATTTCTGCGTATTTCATGTTGGCACCTCCGTTACTTTAAGTCGAATTCTTGCGTCAATAGGTTGACCAGATATTTAGCTGTTTCTCGGTCGAGCTGTATGGATTGACTAAGTTTTTCTGGATTTTCTCGATCAATTCTCCCGTATGTATCAATTTGAATATATTTAGAGCCTTTCATCTCAAACACTGTATAGGTAGTGTATACCTTATCATGGATAGTGTTGCGCTGTTTTTCAATTTTTTTAATATTTGAAAGATTAATTTGTGCCATATTGCCATCTCCTTTAGTAGGCGTTGACTTTTCAAATATGTGGAGTACTTTTATTGGGTAACTTCCATTATTTCTTCTAACTTGCAATCTAAACTTTTACAGATTTTTTCCAAAACCTCAGTGGAAACATATCCGCCTTTCCCCATCTTTGTAACGGTAGCAGTACTGATGCCAGATAGTCGACACAGATCCTTTTTCATCATGTCTTTATCAATCAATAGTTTCCACAGCTTTTTATAGCTCACAGCCATAAAATACACACTCGCTTTCTATCTACAAGCATAAAAGCTCTGCCCGAAGAAGGCAGAGCTTTACTTTTGGTATATCTGCCAATTGCAACAACAATTCTCGACAGCGTTGTATATTATTTTACCACAATATAGAAAATTAGGCAACACTAAATGATGTGTTCGCATGAAAAATAATATGTTTTGAAAAGTATTAGTTTATTTTCAGTAGATAACTTAATTGTTTGTTGCATGCTCTTTGCCCGGTATATTATCTTTTCTCCCGAAACACCTTCACATTAAAGTAATTCCTACACTTCACACTGCAAAACTCGCTTTTCTGATGGGGGTTATAGTATACCGTACCGCAATTTTTGCAGACCTTGAGAGGCGCAGCAGTGTCGGTAACAGCCAGCCCATAGGCGAGGCGCAGCACATCAATTAGATCATCGGGTTGCCAGACCATTTGCGGCGGGAAGCCAGCGGTCAGCCGATAGCTTAACCCACTGGGGATAGACTGTGTGGTCAGCATTGCAAGGTCAGATTGCAGATGCTTTGGCAACTGCTCCGGCAGTTCTCCTCTGGTAGCAAGAAAATGCAGATACAGCTTTTGAAACTCCGCTGTAAAATGGCTGAGCTCCTCACCGTATTCCTGACTGCTATGCTCCTTGCGAGCTGGGGAAATGTTCCCGCCTTTCATCGGAAATACTCGGCTCCCATCGCTTTTGTGCAACCCCAGCAAGCCGTGCTTTTGAACAAAAGCACGACATTCACGCTCTACCTCGTCCGATTTTTGATAGACAGCCTTGCCGAGATTCAGGGCATCCGTCAATAGCTCCTGCAAGTTCTCGGTGCTGCTGTATGGTAGTGAAGTGGCGTCGGTGCTCGGCATGATATAGCGACCATTTAGAGCATCTGATATTTCATAGGCTGACCAGCGTATCCACATCGCATTGAAATCGGGAAATATATTTTTAAGCTCCATGATAAGCCCTCCATTTGTAAGTGCTGTAATAATAATATCATATTTCGCGTGGCGTCGCAATTTGCGACGCCATCTTTTATGCCGCCATGCCCGTTATTGCTTTCTTCAGCTTTGGGTAAATCCAGCAGCTGATACCCCAACCAATCGCAAAGGTTGGGAATAGCATAATAAACAGTACTGCTGTAACAGCAACGATGGAGCCTTCCGCACGGTTATCTTGCAAGACATCACGCATTTTTCCATAGGTTCTTTTCAAAATATCCCGCACATTGCGGTCGGTGGTGCCCAGCTGCTTTGCGATCTCGCTGTTTTTCATCTTCTTGACGATGCTCATATGAACCACATTTTGCTGGTGTGGTGTTAGCTCCTTGATCGCCTGTGCCAGCGCGGGGTCGCTCATCAGCTGGTACAAATCCTCGGGGTTCTTTGAGAAAATGCGATTAAGCCAGCTCTCCGTAGGGTCTTTGGGTAGTCCTCGCTGGGGTGGCAGAGCCTTGGCCTGCCTTTTGGTAGGCGCCTTTGCATCCAGTCCTCTGAAATCACAATTTTCTGCCTGCCTGCGGTGAAGATTGACGGTATCTCTATCCAGCTGTTGCAATGCCTGTTCCTGCATTTTCGCCCAAGCTACCACCTCTGGGTCGCTGTGATCCAAATAGGTTTCTGCTGTTACCTCGGGGTCAAACTGGTTGCCCCAAAGCCACTCCATTTTCTTTTGATTGGTTGCTTTCAAATAAATTCCTCCCTTTTCTGACTACTTCCGTTTTTTACGTTCTCAAGGTCTAATAGATAGATGAATGTAATTTATGTAATTATAATATACAATTACATTTAAGTTTTGTCAAGAGGGGTGAGCGGATGAACAGAGAAGAGAAAATGGTAAAGCAGTATGGTTTGATGTTTCGGGATTATCCCGATGCCGTCACTCCCGAGCAGGTGCAGGAGATGCTTGGCATTGGGCGGCGCAAAACCTACGAGCTACTGAAAAGTGGCGAACTGCCCAGCATTCGCATGGGGCGGCTGTATCGAATCCCGAAGTTGTCGGTCATCGATTACTTATGCGGAAACAGAACTTTATAACCGAAACGACTTGTAAAAAGCGTCTGCCCAAGGTAACATCACAACACCTTGGGCAGACGCTCATTGATTATAAGATTGGAGGACTATGATGAAACAGAAAAACCGCCCAATTACGGGTAATTTGAAGGATCGCGATGGAAAATACACTGCCATCATCAACGCTTATGATGAAAACGGCAAGCGACAGCAGAAGTATCACGCTCTTGGTATTCCTGTAAAGGGCAACAAGCGCAAGGCAGAAGCGGCTTTGCAGGAAATTTTACGCCAATATGAAAGCGAAGAAATCAAAATTGAAAAGGCAAAGGCTGAGTCGCCATTGTTTGCTGATTTTCTAAAGGAATGGTTGGAGCTAACCGCCCCAACTATTGAGCGCACTACCTATCAAAGCTACAAAAGTATGATTGATGCCCGCCTTGACAGCTTTTTCAGAGAACGCAAACTGCATCTTGATGAGGTGGAGGCACGGCATATCCGTGAGCTTCACCAGTCCATCTTTGCCGACGGCTGCAATGCCAATTCGGTCATTCACTATCATGCGGTGGTACGCAAGGCACTGCAATATGCGGTAAAAAATGAGCTAATTTCCACTAATGTGGCAGATAAGGTTGACAGGCCAAAAAAGAATAAATATCTGGCTTCCTTTTATAGCAAGGCGGAGCTAACCACATTATTTGAATCCACCAAGGATGACCCTATGGCAATCGTCATCCAGCTTGCCGCTTTTTACGGGCTACGGCGCAGTGAGGTACTGGGGCTTCGCTGGAGCAGTATTGATTTTGTACAAAACACCTTGTCGGTTAATCACAAGGTGACCGAGGGCAAGGTGGACGGCAAAATTACGCTGTTTACCGAGGATAAGTTGAAAACAAAATCCAGCTTTCGTACCTTGCCGCTGATCCCCTGTGTACGAGAGCTGCTATTCGCCGCCAAGGAAAGGCAGGCAGAATATAAGGCGCTGTTCAAAGGTTCTTATTGCAAGGACTACGAGGATTATATCTGCGTGGATCAAATGGGCAAGTTGTTTCGACCCAACTATATCACCGATCATTTTAAACTGCTTTTATCGCAAAATAGACTGCGAAAAATTCGTTTCCATGACCTCCGTCACAGCTGTGCCAGCTTGCTCTTGGCACAGGGCATTGCCATGAAACAGATTCAGGATTGGCTGGGACATTCCACGTTTAATACCACAGCAGACATCTACTCTCACCTTGATTTTAGCTCCAAGCAGGATTCCGCCAATGCAATCAGTGCGGCGCTGAACCCTTTGCAAGAGGAGCCGGAGGAACAGCAGGGCATGACCATGCAGATGTAGGAGTAAGTTATGGATTATGAAAAGCTAAGGGAAGAGTACCCCGAAGTGATAACAATGGAGCAGTTTTATCGCATTGCCCATATCAGCAAGCGCAAGGCGAGCTGGCTGCTCACCAACGGCGTTATCCCCTGTGAGGACAGCGGCAAACAGACACGGCGGTTCAAAATTCACCTTGACGATGTGATTGAGTATTTGCAGAAGGTGCAGGACGGAACACTTGATGTGTCAATTCCAAAGGGCATATTCGCAAGTGGAGCATCGAGCAGACCTCCTCAAGAATATCTTGATTGCGATGAGTTGAAAGAACAATTTCTTGCCGATTGGTATGATGCGCCCGATATGCTCACCATAAAACAGGCAAGTGAGATAAGCGGATATGTGGGGACGAGCATTTTGCGATGGGTAAATCGAAAACAGGTAAAAGGGGTGTTATATCATGAGCGATATTTGGTTTCAAAAGAGTCACTTGCCGACTTTCTGTCATCCAAGGACGGACAGGACATTGTGCAAAAATCGGAGTTTCATCAAGGTGTAATAGCAGAATTTATGGCAGAACAGAAAAACAGCGGCATGGAATTAACCATGTCGCTGTAAGATTTTAACTGTTTCTTAAGTATCGAATGACTATCCAAATAAGCCATATTCCACCTGTGCAAATACCAGTATAAAATCAAATATTAGTCCTAAGAGTCCTCGTTTTTTCAGTTTTACAACCTCCTATTTCAAAAATGGCATTGCAGCCTTTCATAATAGGAGATGTATTTTTTGCAAACTGTAAAGCATTAGATTTCGTCGATTATTTGCTTACCGTTATCTTTGCGCCATGTCTTATAATCCTCAATCTCAGTATGCAATGTTTTGAGTGCCCATAGAAATACTGCTACATCATCAAGCCAGCCCAATGCCGGAATAAAGTCGGGGATCAAATCAATTGAGGACACAATGTATATTATTGATGCAACGATTAAAACTACTGCACTTATGGGAATGTCGGTGTATTCTTTTTTTATGTAGCTCTTTACTAATGATACCATGCAAGCTAAATCACTTGCATATTTCCCAATGGCGGGAATTGTTTTTAGGATCTTTTCAAGACGTTGAATCAACCTTTCAAATTTATCTTCGCTTTCAATAATTTCCTGGGCTTCACTGCTGTGTGATTCAACAGCTTTAGTTAGCGCTTCTTCATTAAAGAAACTTGTCGTTTCGCTCATAATTGTTTCTCCTTTTTTCTAAATTGATATTTGGGTTCCATTATAAGCTATGTAATTTCTGCGAAAAGATAATTTTTACCAACAACCAAATTATACATCATAAAACAAAAAAAGAAAAGCCCAGAAATCATGATGAAATCTGGGCTTTTTGGCGGAGAGTCAGGGATTCGAACCCTGGGTACTGACGTACACAGCATTTCGAGTGCTGCACCTTCGACCACTCGGACAACTCTCCATCTGTTTTCAATCGGTTTCCCGACAAAAAATCAAATATTCACTTGTTTGGATAACTGTGAGCAAGCTGTGAGCATAGGCTCTGTTTTCTTGTTTTCTGTGATAGCACAAACCCTGTATTCATGCGGGTTTGCAGAGATTGAGTGGACACGTAACCGAGTTGATTTCGAGTGCTGCACCTTCGACCTCTCGGACAACTCTCCATTTATTTTCAATCAGTTTCCCAATGAAAACGTAACTATTTAATTGTTTGAAAAACTGTGAGCAAAGGCTCAATCTTTATGCCACCTAAATCGCTCAAAGCCCTTTATTGCGGGTTTGCGGCGTTGTGGCAGAGGAAGCATCAAGCTGATTTCGGGCGCCGCATCTTCGTCCACTCAGGCAACTCTCCAAAATGTGGAGCGTAGTACGCTCCACATTCGGACGCATATTAGTATAACAAATTTTCATAAAAACTGCAAGTGTTATTTTATATAGAGCGCTTACACATTTGGACGAATAGGGTTCGGGTTGCTTGTAATATTTACCGATGAATTCACATTGCTGACCAGCTTTGCCATAACCACGAAGCGCTGACGGCTGCTGGAGCCAAAACGCCTGGTACAAGTGGAAAGCGTAATAATCTTATCACTGGAGGAAACAGGCACATCATAGATGTGTTCACTGCGAGCCTTTGCCCCGTCAATAATCCACTGACCACCTGCAGCAGAAATATAATTAAAATCAATATCGGTGTAGAAGGCCGCAAAAATCTGCCATGCCATCTCTTCACTGCCGGTGGAAAACCATAGATAAGGGTGGCTCTTGGCAAACGAAAGGTGCTGGAAGGCAGTGAGCTGCGCAAAGTGAGTGTCGGAAGCCGAGCCAATGCGCGGCATACTGCTGTAGTTGGTCCAGTTATGGCCATAAACAACCGTATTGGGTGAGAGACTGCCGCTGCCGCCACTTACGCTGCAGTTGCTGTCCGCCCAAATAACGCCCTGTCTGCTATAGTTTTTATCCATACCTTTTTCGGTATAGTAATTGGTATAAGGGCCCTGCACCACGGGGTAGTTAATGTTGGTACCGGGAATCTTCAACCAGCCGATGGTATCGCTGTTAACGGTTTTCCAATAGCTGATGTTATCAAACCCCGAACCACCCATTGAGACAGGTTCAGCAGCGGCCGGAATAGTGGGAACCTTTTTATGCAGCTCTTCGAGCAAAGGGTGAACAGAAACACCCTCGGCGACACCGAGGTAATTCACTACAAAAGCATCCTCCGAATAACAGGGCATAACATCTGCCGTGGTGTTGGTTAACGAAGCAGTTTGAGATACTACGCCAAATTCGGCAAGCTCCGACTCGCTGGGTGCCGCCTGTGCGACAACCGGCTGTTGCGTTAGTTTAGCGAGTAGCTGGGTCACGCCAAACCCACAGCAAAGAACAATTGCAAACAACAGCGACATTCTAAAAATGGCTTTGGGAGGTATGCGCGTCTTTCTACGGCGGCCCTGCCGACGACGGTTTTTTGAATAGTATTCAGAGGAATCGCGCCGGGGCGCATGATTAGGTGACATCTTGGGTACCTCCTGCCAATAAAAATCTTCAGCTATTGTATGCCGATACTGGTTTATTATACCATACAAATGCAATAGCTGGCAATTATTTTACCCAAAAAATTCTTAATTATTTATATGAAAAGGCACAGACATGCACTACCATGTCTGTGCCTTATTTGCTCTGATTGCGGAACGCTGCCCGCTGTTATTCTAAGATATAGATATTTACATTTTTAACGCCGTTGAGCTGGCTCTCACGATAGGTCTCGTAGTACAGGTCAACGTCAATGATGCCCTGCATCAAGGCGGTACCGGTGTCTGATGCAATCGCATAGCCATAAACAAAGCTGCCGTCCGCTGAGGTAATATACAGCTTGGAATTATAAGGAATAACTTTGGGATTTACAGCGACATGACCATAAAACAGGTCGTTGCCCGACGCGCCCCACGCGCCGTTGCCGGCACTGTATGCAGTTGCACGCGCACCTTCGATTACCTTTTTATAGCTGGTGGGTGCATTGTTTACAATGTTGTAGCCAAAGTCAAGGTCAGAAACAGGTACCTTTGCGCCAACCAGCGCAACCTGCGTAACAGGGCGCACGGTAATGTTTTCTGCAATTAGGGTAGCCTCTTCCACAACGCCGTCAATGGTACGCTCCGAGTAGGTTTTTACTAGGGTGCCGTTGCGTCCGCTTTGCAAAATCTCGCTGCGGCCGCTGCGCAGCAATGGCGTTAGTTTCTCCACGCGTTCGAAGGGGATGTCCTCTTCTACCTCAGTGTTGCGGTATTCAACGCGGTTGATCATGATTTCGTCGCCTTGCTCCACAAAAGTGGAAAGAGGAATGTTGATGATGTCATCATTGTTCATCTCAACACCCGCAAGCTTCAAGGCATCGCGTACGGTACCGTTCACCATAGAAACGGTCTGGGTGTTCCCATCTGCAGTAATGCTGACGTCAAACGCCCTTGAGATGTACACTTCCGCGACATTATTTTCAAAGCCATCAAACTCAATTATGTCGTCTGCCTCTGTTGTAATGCCTTCGCTTGCAAGAATCTCGTTGATATCGTCCTCAGCTGTATGGATGAGGATAGTTTCGTCTTGTTCGTCGTCGTGAATATAAACTGTATTGATGGTAGCCGATGTTGCGTAAACGGTCATCGACAGCAGTGCTGCAAGAAGTCCCACTGCAAAGATACGTGATTTAAAAAAGTTCAATACAGAGAATACCCATTGTAGAATGGTTCTCATACAAATCTCCTTTGGTTTTCATTCTCAAGGCAGTTTCTGCTCGCAAGGGAAAATGCCACAAGCAAAAAGGGCTTACCCAAAACTTGCATTGGAATTAAGTTCCTTGAGTGTATTTTTACCAGAGCAGTTGTCATTATATTCAATGAAAAGGCAGTTGTCAACTTTTTGTAAACTTTAAAAAGCGCATAGATAGGCGGTTTTTAAAGAAAATGCACGCATTTTATAAGAGAATAGCAACAAAAATGTATATATATGAACCGATATTTCATCAAAGTAGACAAAATTTTAGAGCAGCATTTGTATACAAAATGCACAACAGGATTCGACAAATTCGCCCAATAAGTCACACAATCGACAAAACTATTGACATGGAAATGGAAATTCTACATTCCAAAATATTATAAGAATTCTTCCAACCCCAAAATTTTTCATGAGCGCGCAACAAAAAATGAAGCGTAAGGCGTATTTTGTTCTTGCTTTTGAGGTCTGTTTTCAGTATTTTTATTTCAAAATTTGTAAAATAAAAAGTCATGTATAAGCTAAAACGTTCATACATGACTTTTTTCTGCGAGCTCCACTATATTAAGATATCCCCCGATTTCTAAGGTGGATTTAAATTGTCATGTGGCAAAGATTATGCTCATTTTTTCCGTAACGTTTAACTCTTCAAAAGTGTTTCTAAATCCGATACAGACACATCCATGCGTTTAGAGGTTTCCACCATCGACATCCCGGAAACTCTTTACGACCATCTTCATATTCTCGCCCACTTCAATAATGTGACCATCCAAATCGTAAAAACGGATAGAGCGTTGCCCCCATCCAGCTTTATTGACGCCATCCCCCACGTATTTAATGTCGTCGCGTTGTTCTAATTTTGAAATAAAGCTATCAAATTCATCTTCCTCAAATTATAGCTCCATATTATGAGATTTTTTCAATACGTTTTTCTTGGGAAAACCGAGCAGACGGCCAAATTCCTGCTGCAAAGATAATCCGCCAAAGGAAATATTTATGCCATAATCTTGAAAGACCTCAAGCCCAAACAAATCCTGATAAAACTTTTTGGAAAGGCATACATCCTTCACAGCTATACATACACCCTGATATTTCATTTGAGTTGCCTCCGTCAATATAAATAATCCGCAGTTCAATACAGTCCGATAAATTCCGATTTATCGCTTTACAAAAAACAGAAATACTCCTTGCTTCACTTTATCATAGAAAAAGAAAAAAGTCATGCATGAGTTAAACCTCATACATGATTTTTTTGTGAGTAGCGTCAATTTCGGATATCGTACAATTTTTAGATAGCAATTTGAGCTATCATCTTACGGGGATTATACTTATAATGAGAATTTGGCAAGAAAATAGACTGTATTAAATTGTACGATATAGAACTTCAACTTGTGTAATGATATCTCGCAGACTATTATCATCAACTAAGTATTCAAGTAGTTCTTCTGTTGTATCATAGAGCTTTTCTGTTTCTTGTTTTAAGGCTTGGCAAATGCTGATTTTGTTGCCAATACGACTTATGTCATATGTTTTACCTCGCCAAGTAAATTCCACTTCTCCGCCATCGTTGATACACCATTTAAATTCGCTGATTGTGGAAAATCTGTCCTGGTCTTTGCTGTTTGGCATAATCATATTTTTCATATACCGTCCTCCTGTCAATGATTTAAATTCGGGGGCATCATTCGGGTAGTTTATTGGCGAGCCGGGCAACGGATTTCCTCGTTCGCTATCCCAATCGATGTTATGGTCATGTGGATTTGTGTGTGCCCATGGCTTATTGTGATCTGTGTAGTGCCGCTCTTTTACCGCTTTTCCATTATCTCCAATTTTTGTTTCAAATTTCTCACCATTTTTTGTAAATGTTATCTTTTTCTCCCCAGGCTTACCCAAAAAGCGCTGATCGTCTGGTTTATTCGGACTTGGTTTCCACGCTCCGCCATAGGTACTGCCCATACCTTTGAAATAAGCATCATCCCTCATAACATAGCCACTCTTGATGACAATATCGCTATTTTCCGGCAATACTTTTTTCCCTAAAATATAGGGTATATACTTTGATGGCTTGTAATCATCATTTTGATATTTCCAAGAAGATAACTCATAATCTACAAATATAATATTGCCTTGCATTTCTGGGAAAGGCTGATTATAGCAAATGATACGTTCCGGCTCAATTTGCCTAAGCATTTCGTTGTATCCTTTTAAGAAAATTTCTTTTTGGTCTTGGTGATTATTGTGCTCACTTACCATATAGGTAGACACTGCAACGATACTGCCTTTGGGAATTCCCATGAAACAAAAATTAAAGGTGTTTTCATTACCCCAACTAACGCTAGGAATTACTCTAATTCCTTTAGAGGCAAAGTAGGCACCACACCAACGGTTACGAAAAGTGTTATAGAGTTGTATTGTTGGATTCATTTCCAAATACACACTAAAATCTGGCGACAAGACCGCACGATATCGTCTTAATTTTTCGATGTCATTGTCTGGAAATTCACAAATGATGCTTGCTAAGGTGGCTACATAATAATTACATTCTAAATTTATCACAAATAAAGAAAAAAGTCATGTATGAGCTAAAACGTTCATACATGACTTTTTGTTGAGTGGTCTGGTAATTGTAGATGTGAGCCTATTTTTATAGGGGGATTTGAACTATCACACACTCAAAACCTATCATCATCAGAATGAGGTCATTATATGGGTAAACCCATCAATTTTTCGGCCGTTCACGATTATCTATGTTAGTAGTGAAATCGGTATTTGATTTTGCTCGACTAAGCACGGTAGCGGTGGGTAACACTTCAATTTCTGCCCAAGTCTTTCTATGGGCGACCTGATGCTTAGATTTGATTTTTTATACCATATCACTTTGAGGTAGCAGAAGTAAATTTTAAGTCTACAGATATATTGAAGAGCCTTGTTAGCAATTTGGGATGCACCTATCCCTTGGCGGAACGGCTCACATCTCGGCACAAAGGCTCTAAAATCGTTTTTGATGTGACCAGTGGCGTTGCTATCCTCAGTGGCGCACAAATGGGCAACAACGGGGCAACAATTGCTTTCTGTTTCGATAGGGGTTTCCACGGTCAAA